>CAZYIG010000038.1:0-7653 GCA_964647205.1 uncultured Candidatus Saccharibacteria bacterium
CTTTGTTCATAGTTTATTTTAAAACTCGTAAATAAACAATTCTCTCCCTAGCAATCCCTCGGGCCGATGCAGGTCAATCCGCTCCGTTGGCTCTTTGCGGCTAAAACGAAAACTGCAAGAGACTACTCTGGTACCACTTCGCAATTCTTTTTCAAATTTAGGCAATAATTGATCCATCATCTTCGGAAACAGATATAAAAAAATGTGGGTAGCATCGGATAAATTATGCTTGAAAAAATTTTGCCGGATAATTTTTATGCCTTTACTATGGCGTAAGCGCCACTTAGCCAGCCAAAAAGGTATCAAATCTTTTTCTAGCCCCACATATCTAGTTTGCGATTGTTGGTTCCAACAAGCCTCCAACACTCGCCCATCGCCACACCCCAGATCATAAACCATGTTCCCCTCTTTAATTTCCAGTGCCTGAACAATAGCTGGTAAAATTTCTCGAGGCACAGGAATGAAAGGAGCTTTGGTAGTTAAGGTACTCCAAAAAAGTAAAGCCATAATAACCGTCACCAGCAAAAGCAACAAGATTAAGAAAATTAAAATAATTATTTCCATAGGTTAGTCGGCCAGCTTAGCTGACCTTGACCAAGCTAAGCTTGGTCAAGGCACTCGCCTCGATTCGGCATCGAGTCGAAGCGGGCTGGGAATTGCCGCCCTGCGGGTGGTCACCCGAAGGGTGAAACCCAAAAATATATTTCTGCCAATTATTATACTGAGTCGGGCCGCGGGGATTCGAACCCCGAGTAAATCCTCCCGAAGGACTCGTGCTACCATTACACTACGGCCCGGAAATATCTCATGCGGCAAAGGATGCCCCGCTAGAAATCTACAGCTTGTCATCCTGAGCGAAGTGAAGGATCTATTATCTACTGAGTTCTTGTTATAGATTCTTCGCGGAGTTTATACTGAGCGAAGCGAATGTGCTCAAAATGACATTACTATCCTATTTCATCATATTTTCGCTAAAAAATCAAATAGAAAATAAAAAAATAATGTCATCACAAAACATTATTTATATTTACCTATTCGCGCGAATTAGACAATACAATTTAAATCTCTACTCTAATCGGACAGTGGTCCGAACCCAAAACATCCGTCAAAATTTCCGCCCGCTTTAGTTTGGACGCGAGCTTTTTAGAGACAAAAGCGTAATCTATGCGCCAACCAAGATCCCTGGCGCGAGCATTAGCAAAATACGGCCACCAGGTATATTTTTTCTCGCTCGGATGAAGCTGACGGAAAGTATCTGTAAGTCCCATCTTTATAAGCTTATCAATTTGCGCCCGCTCTTCGGGCGTAAACATAATATTATTTTGGTTTTGTTTTGGCCGGGCCAAATCAATTTCTTCGTGCGCTATGTTAAAATCCCCTACTAACGCTACCGGCTTGTTTTTTATTTTACCAAGATAGCTGAACAAGTGTTTATATACTTCTAATTTATATCCTAAATTTTCTTTGCCTCGTCCGCCATGGGGCAAGTAGAAATTAATCAAAATAAAATCGGAAAAGTCCAGCCGCAACATCCGCCCTTCATTATCAAATTGCTCAAAGCCAATTTTAGTTATAACCTTTAATGGCTTTTGTTTAGTGAAAATCGCTGTTCCACTGTACCCCGGCCTAGTTGCGGGATTATAAAAAGAAAAATAACTCGCCGGATTTACAAGTTCCGTCGGAATTTTATCTATTTGCGCTTTTATCTCCTGCAAACAGACCATATCTACTTTGCTCTTTTTCAACCAACCCAAAAAATCTTTACCCTCCTTAGCCTTGGCGATGGAGGGTCTTTTATATACCGCCCGCAAACCATTAACATTCCAAGAAATAATTTTCATATTAATTTACCGCCTGACTTCTTTCAAAAAAGCTAGTTCTCTTATTTTAATAAATTTCCACTGATAATCGTCAGACTGATCGGCTTCCAAAATTTTTATGGCTTCATCAAGACTCGTCCATAAAATCGAAAAACCGTCTTCGATTTCGTCCTCCATAAATGCCGGCTCTCCTTTTGTTCCAACCACTTCTGCTGAATAACAAAATGCTTCCTGTCTTATTTGCCATTTCGTCCGATGTTCAATCGTCATCCCAATCTCACCCGTAATTTTTATTTCGCAACCAATTTCCTCGCGGCACTCTCGCCGCAAGGCTTCTTCCAAGTTCTCGCCCTTTTCTACTCCTCCGCCCGGTAACTTGTGGTAGTCTTTTTTAGAAACAAAAAGCAGGGCTACCTTGCCCTCGCCATCAAAGACTACTGCCCGCGCCGCTTGTCGAAACTCAAATTTTTCTAATTCCCCTAGCGATGGTTTTTCAAATTCAATAGTTTTTAATAATTGCATTTTTATATCACGCTATTCACCAACTTCCCTTTCACAAAAATCACCTTTTTAGGTTCTTTGCCTTCCAACTATTTTTTATATAAAACCAAAACCGCCTCATTCGGCGGTCTTAGCTTAATCTACTTTATAAGGGAATGCTGTTTTTCGTATTTTCCCAATACATCTCTTTGGTCTTGATTGGCTTTTTCCGCCACATGTCCAAAAACCTCCCTCTTTTCTTTTTCAGACGACTTTGTGAAAAAATCCGAGGGGCTATAGCTTCCGTCTTCTTTTTTATTTGAATTGCCGAATAAACGACGAATTAAATTTTTCATAGTGTTTTTAGGTCGTTTTCATTATATTCTTTACGGATAAAATCGTCAACATTCTGAATATCAAAGTTAGACTCATATTGATTCGTGTGCAAATCTCTTTTAATTATCCATAATCCTATTTTATCTTTAAACTCTTTCTTAATTTTATTAACATTTTCTCTGGCAAGAATAAATTGTTTTACGAAGGCCTCTTTAGGAATATTTCTGCCTTCTACAATTTCTCTTTTTTGAGTAAACTCCCAAGCGGTCGATGGTTTTTGAAAAGCATACAAGACAAAAACCGGCCTGCCCTTATTTAATGATCTGCCTACATTCTCTTTTGATTTTTCATAATTAGAAAAAGTCCCGTCTAAAATAAAACTAATACCATTTTTTAATGCAAAGTCATGTATTTTTTCCACCCCGATTGACGAAGCGGCTTGAAAAAGATGTGAGTTTTTTCCAGTATAATCAGGCAGAAAAGGCCTAATGTCGTCGGGATCAATACGCGCGATTTTATTAGAACCAAAAACTTCAATCAACCTTTTTGAAATTTCCGTTTTACCAGCACCAGGCGAGCCAGCCATAAATATTGAAATTGGATTCTTTTCCGGCAAAATACCCTTAGCGAAAACATCTACAATCTTTTTATAATTATTCTTTACATAAAAAATCGCTTCCTGAGAAATATTATTATCCGATTCCATTTTCGTTTTTTTATATTACGATATTCACCAACTTACCTTTAACAAAAATCACTTTCTTGGGCTCTTGGCCGGCCAGCCATTTTAATATTGCGGAGTCCGACTTCGCAAGGTTTTTAGCCTCGTCTTCCGAGATGTCTGCCGATACAGTTAAAATAGCACGAACTTTACCATTAATCTGAACTGGCATTTGAATGGTTTCATCTTTCACCATCGCCTCGCTATATTTTGGCCAATCAGATTTAAAAATACTTTCCTCGTGGCCAAGATTAGCCCATAGTTCTTCTGCCATGTGCGGCGCAAAGGGCGCCAGCAATATCAAAAATGCTTCGGCCGCGCCGCGCGGCATTTTGTTAAACTGCATCACAAAATTCACAAAAATCATCATCTGCGAAATAGCCGTATTAAAATGCAAGCCCTCGATATCTTCAGTTACTTTTTTCATGGTCTTGTGCAACAATTGCGGCATGCCCTCGGGCACGTCCTTACAATCTCCGCCGCAATCCATCAACTCTGCTTTTTTATATAAATTCCAAACTCTTTCCAAGAATCGAGCCACACCAACTATCCCCTTGGTATTCCAAGGTTTCATATCTTCCAGCGGCCCCATAAACATTTCAAACATCCGCAAAGCATCCGCGCCATATTCGGCCACAACGTCATTCGGATTTATCACATTACCCCAAGACTTAGACATTTTCCGGCCATCCGGCGCTAAGATTATGCCCTGATGACGCATCTTTAAAAACGGCTCATCAAATTCGATATAACCAAGCTTGTGTAAAACTTTGGTAAAAAAGCGAGAGTAAAGTAAGTGCAAAACAACATGCTCCGCGCCGCCAACATATAAATCCACCGGTAGCCACTTTTTGAGCATTTCTTTGCTGGCAAATTCTTTATCATTTTTATTATCGGCATAACGCAAATAATACCAAGACGAGCAAACGAACGTATCCATCGTGTCCGATTCTCGCCGAGCCGCACCGCCGCAAACAGGACACTTTACATTATGAAAAGATTTTGATTTTGCTAACGGAGACTCTCCGGTAGGCACGAAGTCCACATCCGTTGGAAGCTCAATCGGTAAATCCTTTTCCGGAACAGGAATAATTGCATATTCCTCGCCATTAATTATGGTTGTTTGGAGATTGGAATTTTGGATTTGTTTGGAAATTGGAAATTGGTCATTGGAAATTTCCGAGCATTTACGACAGTAAATGATTGGTATGGGTGCGCCCCAATAACGCTGGCGGGAAACTAGCCAATCGCGCAAGCGATAATTTATAGTTTTCTTGCCAATTTTTTCTTTTTCCAGCCATTGCGTTAATTTAGTTCTTGCTTCGCTAGAGGTTAAACCGTTAAACTCGTTTGAATTTATCAAAACGCCATCCTCGGTGTAGGCTTCTTTTTCAATCGAAGATTTGCTATCCGCGCTTTTTACCACTTCATCAATCTGCAATTTAAATTTCTTAGCAAAAGCAAAATCCCGCTCATCATGCGCTGGCACCGCCATTACCGCGCCCGTGCCATAATGCGCCAGCACAAAATCAGAAGCAAAAAGCGAAATGGCTTTTTTGGTGAAAGGATTGATAATTTTTACGCCTTTTAGCTCTACGCCGGTTTTATCTTTCACGTCAGAAATGCGCTGCAAATCAGTTTTCTTCTTAGTCTCGGCAATATATTTTTCAACTTCCGCCCAATTATTAACCAGCGGTTTTAGTTTTTGCACCAATTGATGTTCTGGCGCGATAAGCGCAAACGTCATCCCAAAAACCGTATCTAGTCGGGTAGTGTAGACTTCCATTCTTTCATCACTCCCTTCAATCAACATAGCAAATTGCGCGCCTTCGCTCCGGCCAATCCAGTTTCGCTGACCAATTTTAGTTGACTCGGGCCAATCAATTTTATCCAAGCCATCTAAAAGTCCCGAGGTCTTTCGTCCTTGCCCTTCCGAAGCCTTAGTGAAGGAGGGCTCTACAAAGTCCGTTATTTTAAAGTACCACTGCTCCAAATCTTTTTGCGCCACTTCTTTGCCGCACCGATCGCACACTCCCCCTTCCGCCTGCTCGTTCGCCAAAACCGTTTGACAAGAATTGCACCAATTAACCTTTCCTTTCTTTTTGTAAGCTAGGCCATTTTTATAAAGCAATAGAAAAAACCACTGAGTCCATTTATAATATCCTGGCTCCGAAGAAACAACTTCGCGCGACCAATCGTAAGACAGGCCCATCATGTTCATTTGCGATTTAAAAGTCGCAATGGATTTTTTGGTCGTCTCGGCTGGATGAATCTTAGTTTTAATCGCGTAGTTTTCGGCCGGTAAACCAAAAGCGTCAAAACCTTGCGGATGCAAAACATTAAAACCCTTCATTCTTAAATAACGACAAATAATATCCGTGGCAGTGTAGCTTTCCACGTGCCCGGTATGCAATCCATCGCCCGAAGGGTATGGAAACATATCCAATATATATTGTTTTAGTTTGGCACTTTTATCATTCGCCGCAAAAAGCTCCGGGTGCTTCTCCCAATACTTTCGCCACTTAGCTTCTATTTTTTTGTGATCATACTTCATATTTTTTTTCTTGCCCGTCCGAAGCTTTAGCGAAGGAGGGCTATTTTTTTATGGTCATATTTCATACGATTTACTTTACCGCTTTTTTGCCTTTTTTTCAACCGCAACCTATGCTAATATATATCCATGCCAAAAATCTTTTTACCATTTATTATTGTATCTCTGATCGCCTTGACTCTTTTTGGCGTCGCGCCGGCGCTGGCCAATGAAGTCGCTTGTAAGACCGGCTCTGCTCTGTCTTTTAATTTAACGCCCTGGGCCGTGGCCTGCGGCGCGGCGCTGGATGCCATTAATCCCTGCGAATTTGCCATTTTAATTCTTTTAATGGCCTCACTGCTTTTGAATGAAGATAACCGCAAAAAAGCGCTCCGGACCGGTCTTAGTTTTGTTGGCGCGGTCTTTGTCGCTTATTTTTTAATGGGCGTCGGGCTCTTAGAATTTTTGCGCGCTTACACTTTGAGCGTCTCAAGTTATTTTTATACCATTATCGGAGTAATCGCCATAATTTTGGGTTTGTTCAACATCAAAGATTATTTTTGGTACGGCGGTGGCGGGTTCTTAATGGAGGTTCCTCAAAGCTGGCGGCCAAAAATGAAAGGCCTAATTTTAAAAATTACCACGCCTCTTGGCGCCTTTTTAACCGGTTTACTTGTCAGCCTGTTCCTGCTCCCCTGCACCTCTGGCCCCTACGTTATCATTTTAGGAATGCTGGCCTCCAAAACCACGCTCGTCCAAGCGTTACTTTATTTAGTTTTTTACAATCTAATTTTTATCGCGCCGATGCTCGCTATTGTCTTGGCAATCTACTTTGGCCTCTCGCCAGAAAAAGCCGAAGCTTGGCGCAAACAAAAACTCCGGCTGTTGCACTTGACTGCCGGAGTGATTTTGCTTATACTGGGAATAGTCATTCTGGGAGGGTGGATCTAGCCTAAAATAGTTCTTCTTATCTAATCTAAATGGGGGGGTATTATGGAATCGAAAATTTTATCGTTCGCTCTTATTGTGATGGCGACAGGGATTGGTTGGTGGTTCTATCAGGTTGCCAGGCTATGCTTAAAAGCCACGAAAACGCAAGCATGGGTCGCCCCTATTGTCTTCTGGTCGCTTAATCTTCTGTCACCAACGATTGAAGCCATAGTTAAAGACACTGAGCTTGCGTCAAAAGTTTTCCTATTAAGCGCCTTCCTCCAGTTAGCCATGGGCGCAGTCGGTCTTGTCCTTTGGAATCGGCATTTTCAGAAAATATTTTCCGACTCCGGCTAAATTCGTCAAAGAAAGAAAACAAAAGAGGAGCCGTCAGCTCCTCTTTTTTCTTTTCAATTCTCTCTTCAACCTTAATCGTTTCAACAACGGCAATCTATCCAGCATGGTCTTGCCGTTCAAATGATCTGTTTCGTGGCAAATTATCCGAGCCAACAAACCGTTGGCCTTTATTTTTTGCGCTTGGCCGCGCTTATCCATATATTCAACCTCTATTTTCTCCGGTCGCTTAATTTCAAATTCCAGCCCAGGCAAACTCAAACATCCTTCAGTCATAATCGCGGTTCCTTTTTTTCTGACAATTTTAGGATTAATTAAAACCTTAACATTACCTCCTCCCCGGCTGTCATCAACGACTATGATTTGTTTTGACTCCCCCACCTGATTGGCTGCCAACCCGACCCCGCGCCGGGCATAAAGCGTCTCCACCATATCATCAATTAATTTTTTTATCTCAGCATTAATTTCACCAACGAATTTGG
>CAZYIG010000039.1:0-7484 GCA_964647205.1 uncultured Candidatus Saccharibacteria bacterium
TGGAAATTAGTCATTTGTCATTAAACGACAAGATCCTTCACTTCGTTCAGGATGATAACAAAAGAATATGATACCCTATATTGTTATTAACCAATTCAACCTTGGACCACTAACTCTCTATACTTGGGGTTTGTTTATTGGATTAGGCTTTAGTGCCGGCTATTTGCTGTTGCTTCATTTAGTTTACCCAGCCAGAGACAATATCTCTGGCGGGGCGAGGAAAAAAGATTTGGCACCGGAAAGGATGGCTGGTTTGGCGCTGGCAATATTTTTTGGTGGAGTATTGGGAGCCAAAGCTTTGCCGGTAGCGTTATTACCGGGCGGATTTTTTAATAATGTAAACTTACTTTTTAGCCAGCATAGCGGGGCGATGTTTATGGGAGGATTGGTCGGGGCGATAATCGGTGGTGTCCTATATGTCCTATTGGCCCGATTAGACTTATGGCAAGTAGCGGATTTATTAGTTCTCCCAACGACGCTAGGAATTGCAATCGGCCGAATTGGCTGCCTTTTGATTAACGACCATCAAGGCGCTGTCACAAATTTACCCTGGGGAATTTTATGGCCGGACGGCATTATCCGTCACCCGGTCGGAATTTATGAAGCACTATTAGGATTCGGATTGCTGGCGGTGTTTTGGTGGATAATCAAAAAGAAGTTTGTGGCCACAAGCGGTTGCGTGGCTTTAGGGTTCCTTGCTATCTATAGCATCAGTCGTTTCTTTCTCGAATTTATTCGCCAGTCGCAAGGATTATTAGCCGATCCGCGCTGGGGAGCGTTGAGCGTGAGCCAATGGCTGGTAGCAATAATTTTTATAATATCTTTAACACTTCTAATCTATAAGAAAAAATGTTAGAATTATTCCAATGAATCAGAATCTGCTTTTAATTTTACTGGGCATAATGGTAGCGGTGGTCGGCGCATTGGCGTATTTTTTGGCGCGGGCGAGTAAGAAGCCAGAAGAAAAGCCGCCGGACAATTCAGCGATATTGATGATGCAAGATCAGCTAAAAGAACTGCGCCAAACCTTGCAAAATTTTGGTACGCAAGTGGACAGCAAAATGGGCGATTCAACTAAAATGTTCCAGCAGCAATTTGCTCAAAGTGCCAAGATTATAACCGATGTTACCGAGCGATTAACTAAATTAGATGAGACTAATAAACAGGTTATGGGAGTAGCCGATCAATTGCAGGGGCTGGAAGATGTTTTAAAAAATCCTAAACACCGCGGAGTGTTGGGCGAGTATTTCTTGGAAAATGTTTTAAAAAATGTTTTACCGCCCAAAAATTACCAGATGCAGTATGCCTTTAAAAACGGCGACATTGTGGACGCGGTGGTTTTTGTTAAAGATAAAATTATTCCGATTGACTCAAAATTTTCACTGGAAAATTATAATCGGATTTTGAATGAGCGGGAGCCGGAAAGAAAAGAAGAACTGGAGAAGCAATTCAAAATGGACTTAAAAAACCGGATTGACGAGACGGCTAAATATATCCGGCCCAACGAAGACACGATGGACTTTGCTTTTATGTTTATTCCGGCGGAGGGAATTTATTATGACTTGCTCATTAATCAAGTTGGCGCGATTAAGGTTAATACGCGTGATTTAATTGAATACGCTTTCAAGGATAAGCATGTAATCATTGTCTCGCCGACTTCATTCTTTGCTTATTTGCAAACAGTAATGCAGGGCTTGCGGGCATTGCAAATTGAAGAATCAGCCAAGGAAATTCGTAAGTACGTGGAAATGCTGCAAAAACATCTTTTAAGTTACGAGGAATATATGAAGAAACTTGGAAATAATCTTGGCACGACGGTGGGCATGTATAATAAGGCCTACAAAGAGTTTGGCAAGATTGATAAGGATGTAGTGAAAATTACCGGCAAAACCAGCGATATTGAGCCCATGCAGATTGAGGGGCCGATAGTTAGGGAAGAGGAATAAACAAAGAGTGATTGAGTGAGCGAGTGATTAAGTGACTAACGGGGCTTGCTTTTTAGGCAAAGTTTTGCTAAGATACTAATAATCAAATTAAGCCCTGTGAGGGGCCCCGTAAAAAAGTTCAGCCAAAGATTATCTTTTCGCTGAGTCGCAAAGCGATTTCGCCTACGGCTCAGGATTGTGTAATGGATGTTCTTGATAAACTTTTCACGGGGTAAACTCTTTTAAATGTATGGAATTAGCAATCATTAAAACTGGTGGTAAGCAGTATAAAGTGCTACCGGGGCAGAAACTAAGAATAGAAAAAATTGAAGGAGAAGAAGGCAGTAAAATATCCTTTGATGAGGTTTTGCTATCGGTAGAAAAGGGCAAAACACAGATTGGCCAGCCCTTCATTAAAGACGCAAAAGTTGAAGCGAAGATTTTGAGCCAAGATAGAGCGGATAAAATAACGATTTTTAAATACAAGTCTAAAAAGCGTTATCATGTTAAACGAGGGCATCGTCAACCATTCTCGCTGGTAGAAATTCAATAAAAAATGTCGTAAAAACCGTCCTTAATCTAGGGGCGGTTTTTTGGTTTGCTTTCTATGGTACAATCTAAAAAGAAATTTATCTGTGGAAAAAGAGGGTTGTCTAATTTAGCGGACTTGATATAATACTATCAGCAGTAAATATTTAGAAATCCGAACCCTGTCAGGCAGGAGTAAGTTTTATTTTAAAAAATTCCTTTGTCAGCTCGGCTGTTTAACAAAAAAGTTAAACCTTCTGGGGAGACAACGGAAAAGTCTAAGCATGGACAAGGACAACAGCAAGAAGATTATTAATTTGTGCGAAGCGGTAATCCGCTGGGGAGTTTACGCGTTTGCTTTTTTAGCCCCCCTGTTTTTTCTGCCCTTCAATGCCAATATTCTAGAACTTAACAAGCAATTATTGCTGGTTGTTTTTTGTTTGTTGCTATTAATCGCTTGGCTGGGTAAAATGATTGCCCAGGGCAAAGTTGAAATGAAAAAGAGCTGGCTAAATATCGGACTGGCGATTTTTTCCATCTTCTATTTAATAAGCAGTGTTCTATCAAAGAATATCTATCAGAGTTTAATCGGTTTTGGCGGAACAATTTCCGAATCGTTTTTTGTGGTCATCGGCTTGATTATTATTTTCTTTATTATGGTGAATAATCTCCGAAAGCGGGAAGACTTAATTAATTTATCATTGATTTTAGTTTCATCTGGTGTGCTGGCCGGACTTTTTGGTGCCCTTCAGTTAGCCGGAAATTTTTTGTTGCCTTGGGATTTCGCTAAATCGGCAAGCTTTAACACGGTTGGTTCAGCTAATGCTTTAGAAATACTTTTAGCCGGAATGTTAGTTTTGAGCGCGGTCTTATTCAGTGAATCAGAGACGGCCAAATGGCGACAAATCTTTTTTGGTATTGTCGCTGGTTTTTTCTTGGTTATGGTCTTGTCCATTAATTTCGCCAATGTTTGGTGGGCGTTGCTACTGACGAGTATTATGGTTGTTTCTCTAAGCATTATTAAGCGCAATCAAATTAATCAATATCGCTTGATTTTGCCGATGCTCGTCTTAGCTTTTTCGGTTTTAATGTTATTGCCGGTGCGGCTGAATATTTTCACTTGGTTAACGATTCCGGTTGAAGTTTCTCCTTCAAATACGGCTACTTTAGCAATTGATAAACAAGTTTTGAAAGACAGTTTTTTCTTCGGCAAAGGACCGGGTGCTTTTGCTTATGCCTATGGCCTGTATAAAGATAAGGTTTTAAATCAGACAGATTTTTGGAATGTCCGTTTTAGCCAAGGTTTTTCAAAAATTGTGAGTCAGCCAGTCACCTTGGGCATTACCGGATTTTTAGCTTGGCTAACCACAATCATTGGATTTGCAGTTTATGGTTTTATTGTTTTAATTAAGCGGCAAGGCAAAAGCTGGGCGTTAGCTATGGCCACATATTCGGCTTGGTTTTTGCTGGCTTTCTTACAATTTTTCTACGCCACAAACTTAACCTTAGAAATTGCTTTCTGGTTAATGCTCGGTATCTCTTTCTTGGCTCTAAAAGCCCTGTCGGTTAAAGGCGAAGAAGAAAAAGAAGATGCCATTGATAAATTACCGTCAATGTCGGTAGAATTTGACCGAACATCTCCTTTGGCCTCAGTTCTCTCTTTTGTTTTTGTTATTGTTATGGTAATGACAATCAGTCTTTTGTATCTAGGCGGTAGTTACTATTACGCGGATATTTTATACCAAAAGGGAATGAACTTAATTAGCGTTGAAAAGAATATAGACAATGGAACAACGAAGATAACAGACGCGGTTATGTTAAATCCTTACAATGATCTTTATTTGCGATCATTGGCACAAACCGCTCTGTTGAGAGTTAACGCTGAATTGGCCAAGCCTCAGACTGCTGAGCGTGATGCGCAAATTCAAAATTTTATCGCGACGGCAATTAATATTGGTAAACGGACAACCGATTTATCTCCTTTGAATGTTGATAACTGGGAACAGCGAGCCAATATTTA
Source organism: uncultured Candidatus Saccharibacteria bacterium (assembly GCA_964647205.1). GTDB lineage: Bacteria > Patescibacteriota > Minisyncoccia > Portnoybacterales > GWB1-42-6 > CAZYIG01. Next base: position 4,474 of record CAZYIG010000039.1, read on the forward strand.
TCGTTCGGTCATGGGTTATATCAACGGCGCCGAACAATGGACCTTTGACGCTTATCAAGAAGCTTCAAATCTTGCTCCGCAAAATCCTTTATATTATTTTGAACTAGGACGATCTTATGTTCTGGCGGTTGATTTAATAACGCCGGCGGCTCAAAAAGATAAGACGCAAGAAGCGAAAATGAACGAGTATTTAGGCAAGGCAGAAGTCGCTTTGAGCAGAGCGGTAGAAGCTAAGCCGGATTATGCGCCAGCTCTTTTCCAACTAGCCTTAGTTTATGATCGCCAAGGCAAAACCGATGAAGCGATTGTCAAGATGGTTGAGACTAAAAATGCTTATCCTAATGATGTTGGTGTCGCATTTCAGCTAGGGCTTCTGTATTACAAAAAAGCTAGCTGGACTCCAGCGGCGGCTGAATTTGAACGAGCAATTTTGTTAGACGCAAATTATTCTAACGCTCGTTATTTCCTAGGTTTAGTTTATGATCGTCAGGGTGACAAGGCTAAAGCGATTGATCAGTTTGAAAAAGTATTATTCTTGAATCCGGGCAACCAAGATCTTATAACAATCATCGCAAACCTAAGAGCTGGGAAGCCAGCCATTCCGGAAGTGCCAAAGAATCCGAGCGAGTTGCCGGTTAATGATACGGGACAATAAAAATTTGGCATAAGAAACAAAAATCCCCACCTTACAAGGTGGGGATTTTAAGATTACGCATTTTTTCTAGTGTCTATATTTTAGCGCATTAACCAATGTAGTTTCATCAGCCCGCCCGCAACGCCTGAGCAAGAAGCTTTGGCTTGCGATGGCGGGCGGGCATATTCTTAATGTCTATACTTAAGAGCATTAATTAATGTCGTCTCGTCTGCATACTCTAAGTCTGAGCCCGTGGCTAGGCCGCGGTTGAGCTTGGTAATTTTGGCATTAGATGGTTTCAATAACTTTTCCAAATATAGCGCCGTCGTGTCGCCTTCGGTGGTTGGATTTAGCGCTAGAATAATTTCCGGCTGGATTTTTTGAGTCAATAATTGTTTGAGGCGGGCGACTAATTCTTTAATGCGCAGTTTATCGGGAGTTAAACCGTCAATCGGAGAAATTAATCCGCCCAGGACGTGATAAACGCCGGTAAATTGGCGAGTCCGTTCAATGGGAATAATATCTAAAATATCTTCCACGACGCAGATTAAGTTTTGCTGGCGTTTTTTATCGGCGCAAATAGCGCAAAGTTCAGAATCGCTGATTAAATTAAAACAGCGCGGGCAATGTTTAATTTTGACCGGCAGGTCTTTGATGGCTTGCGCCAGCGAATTTAATTCACCGGCCGGCTGACTGATAAGATAAAAAGCCAGGCGGGTGGCGGATCTTTGTCCTAAGCCGGGTAATTTGGATAAGTGGTCGATTAGGGTTTTGAGAGAAGGAGGAAGCACAATATAATTTAAAATGTAAATCTCAAAATGTAAAATTTAGGTATCCCGCCCTCGGCGGGATGAATTAATAATTTTGAATTTTACATTGTCATTTTACATTTTGATTTTTTAACTTTACATTTTATTCGTTGAAGTGTCTTTCCAAATTCTTAAAGCTCGCTTGCGACTCATTGAAATACAATTCCACTTTGCCTATCGGTCCGTTTCGGTGTTTAGCAATAATAATATCGGCAATGTTGGGGCGGGGAGAATCCTTGCGGGATTTTTCTTCGCGATAAATGAACATCACTACATCGGCGTCTTGTTCAATTGAGCCTGATTCACGCAAGTCAGCTAGGCGAGGCATTTGGTCGGGCCGGCCTTCAACGGCTCGGGAAAGTTGAGACAGGGCCAACACCGGGCATTCCAGCTCTCTGGCCAAACCTTTTAACGACCGCGAAATTTCGGTGACTTGCTGGACCATATTATCAGAGGTTGTTCGGGGTTGGATAAGCTGGAGATAGTCAACGACGATTAAGCCCAATCCGTGTTCAGTTTTCAGCCGGCGGCCCATAGTGCGCATTTGCAACACAGTGGGCGATGGAGCGTCGTCAATATAAATTGGCGCTTCTGATAAAATAGCCATCGCTTCTTGGATTTTTACTAAGTCATTGTCCAATCCTTCCATTGATAATCGTCCGGTTCGCAATTTCCAAAGATCCACACCGGCTTGAGACGACAAGAGGCGATCAACCACGTCATTTTTGGACATTTCCAGCGAAAAGATGCCGACAGCGGTTTTTTCTTTAATCGCCACGTGCCGGACTATATCCATAGCCATAGCGGTTTTACCCAGCGACGGCCGGGCAGCCAGAATTACTAAGTCTGATTTTTGCAGACCGGAAAGATAATTATCCAAATCATAAAAACCGGTCGGGACGCCGCGGCTGGCGCCGTCGCCTTTATGGAGCTTATCAATTCTTTCAAAAGCTTCTTCCAAGGCATCTTTGACTGGCAAAAACTCTTGAGTTAAATTTCGCTGTGATATTTTAAAAATTTGTTGCTCGGCTTCGTCTAAAACGTTTTCGATGTTCTCTTCTTCGTGAAAACCCATCAGGGTAATTTGTTCTGCCGCTTCAATCAGATCGCGCAGAACCTTTTTATGATGGACGATTTTAGTATAATGCGCCACGTGAGCGGCTGTCGGCACCCGGTTAACTAAGTCAGAAAGATATGCCGGTCCGCCGATATTTTCCAATTGCCCCAGCTCTTCCAAGCGATTGTTCAGGCTCAAAAGGTCAATTGGTTCACTCTTTTCGTAGAGCTCAAGCATCGCGTCAAAAATAATATTGTGAATTGGCCGGTAAAAATCACCCGGCCTTAAAACATCAGCCACTTTGGTAATGGCATATTTATCCAACATTAAACAGCCAAGCACGGATTGCTCGGCTTCAATGTTTTGAGGCGGAAGACGGTCGGTTTGTGACTTGGAGGAAGCCATAAAGTAATTTTTGTCGGAGCGAAGAATCTTTATTCTGTTAATTTCTAATTCCTAATTAACCTAATTTCTAATCAAATCCCAATGTCTAAATCTCAATTTCCAATAA
>CAZYIG010000040.1:0-1353 GCA_964647205.1 uncultured Candidatus Saccharibacteria bacterium
GATTTATTATCTTGCTAATATCTCTTTAAAAACTTTGACTTGATTTTTGGGTAAATTTTTAAAACCTCTTTTGGCTCTCGTCTGATTACCATCTTGCTTGGCATTAAAATGGTTTTGTCGGCTCGGCCGAAAAAGAATCTTGCCCTTTTTGGTGACTCGTAATCTTTTGGTGGCCATTTTTACAGTTCGTGTTGACATAATTTTATAATTCCTAGCGAGCCTCCAAGCGAAAGCTTGCTTTCATCTGGGGCGAGCGACGGAATTTCAAGCGCTGTCATACTTCATGATAACGCTTATTTTCCTTTGCTGAGCAGCAGGTAGAAACCACGGGGCTCCCGGGTAATCGGCTGGTCAACGTTAGTCGGAATTTTTATAAAAGTTTTAAAAGTTTCTAATTTTTGTTTAGCTAGATGAGCAAAAGCTTTTTCCCGGCCCCGCAAAACAATTTCCACTCTGGCTCGGTCGCCGCCTTCCAGGAATTTTTGGGCTTGGGCCGCTTTCATTTCCAAATCATGCTGGGCGATATTAAAGCTTAACCGGATATTTTTAACCTCCACTTTATGGGTCTTGCTTTGTTCCTTGGCTTTCTTTTCTTTTTGGTATAAGAATTTTCCGTAGTCAATAATCTTGCAAACCGGGGGATTGACGCTGGCGGTAATTTCCACTAAATCAAGGCCGCGTTCTCTGGCTAGTTTTATCGCTTCAATAATATCCATTATGCCCAGTTGCAAGCCTTTTTCATCTACAACGCGAACCTGCGGCACGCGAATCGCCTCATTAATTCTGTTCTGGGGCCTATTGAAAGTATTAAAAAATGGTTTTCTAATCAATGCTTATTTGGTTAAATAATTAGCTAATTGTTTTTTAAGAAATTTTCTGCCTGAGCCACTTTTGAGAAATTTTTCTCTGCCTAGGGCATCAAATTTGTTTAGATACATTTCAGCGTATACTAATTTCCAATTTTCTTTTTTACTTGTATGCGGCGATCTTTTATTCTGATGATCTTTAAGCCGCTGCTTCAAATTCGTAGTGAATCCTATGTGCCAGCTTTTATCGTTTGAATCTTCAATTAAATATACTACGTGGTGCATTATAATTTTGGGTGGCTGTGCCACGTGATTATGAACGATAACAGAATGCTATGCCCCGTAAAATGGCTCGCTGCGCTTCGCCACCACGGAGCACGTAAAATTCTTCACTTCGTTCATAATTTTACGTGGAGGCGGGGAGATTGAACTCCCGTCCAACCAAGATTCTTAGAATACTTCTACAAACTTATCCCGATTTATTTTATCGTAAATTTTCTCTGGCTTTTCGGTAAACCTTGTTTAAGTCATTCTGTTTAGCTTCAAA
>CAZYIG010000040.1:1363-7314 GCA_964647205.1 uncultured Candidatus Saccharibacteria bacterium
CGAGTCGAGTGGAGACGAGGGGAGTTGAACCCCTGTCCAGAAAATATTACAAAAATAGATCTACAAACTTAGCTCAATTTGTTGGTTGGGATTTTAAAGCTTAAAACTGAGCAAAATACTTTAAACTCCTATCCAGTGATTGACCAATTATACCCCCTGGAAAGAATATAATCTATCCCGAAAAAATGACACCCGATGACTGCCTATCGGAAGTCAGCAGGTCGGATGGGTTCTCCGCCAAAGGCGGACAAGTAGCTATTAAGCTAAAACCGGAGCATACGCAGGCGCGCTAAAAGCGGCCTTGATGCTTGACAATAAGTTGGCACTTATTGATTTTTGCTGGAAGTTTTTCGAGGTTCTAGCAAACTCGGTTTGCCTATTTTAAGAACATTAACTGTCGAAGCCTGGCGTCCCCACCTACGTTTTACTTCGTAAAACTACGGTGGGCAAGCCCATCGTAGTTAGAAAAACGAAAGTAGAAACACAAAACTTATTCTTCGTCTTTTCCTCGCATCTCGCGCCTTAAACGGCGGTCGCTTTCTCTTTTGCCGATTGACTCTCTTTTATCAAATGACTTTTTACCGCGGCCAAGCGCGAATTCCAACTTGATTTTACCTGACTTATTGTAAACCCGAATTGCCACTAAAGTCAATCCTTTCTGTTTGGTCGCGCCGATTAATGATTTAATTTCATCTTTATGCAACAGGAGTTTTCGCGAGCGGGTTGGCTCATAATCCTTGGGCGTATTATTTACTTGATAGGGCGAAACAGTCGCATTGAGCAAAAAAGCCTGATTGCCTTGAATGATCACGTAGGCGCCTTGCAGGGAAACATGCCCCTGACGAATGGATTTAGCTTCTTGCCCGCTCAACACTAAACCTGCCTCGTATTTATCCAGGAATTCATAGTCAAAGCCGGCTTTTCGGTTGTAGGCATAGTCGCTCATAGATTTATTTTAGCACAGGACGCTAATCTTGACAAGGATAATATTGGGTGTTATAGTAAAAAACATGAATAATCGTTCTGATGAACGGTCAAAAAGAGGCAGTTCTTATACAAAATTGAAAGGGGGATTGGCAGAATGGGGAAAGGTGGGAAGATAACTCGTTATATTCCGGCGGAGCTCGTAATTCTCGATGGCTTTTTAGGGACAAAGGAAGGAGCAAGAGTTCTCGAAGAAGAGTTGGATGACCTTGCTCTCCGTCTGGCAGAGGCTAGAGAAGATAAGTTTATCCGGACAGCAAACGCAGTTCAAATCGCGCTAATAAGGCGGAGAGCTATCCTGAATTTTCTGAAGCCGGCTCCAGAAAAGCCGGTGACAATTGTGGCGGCGGTCTCGGCGTTAGCGGCCATCAAGGTTCTGGAAGACATCCGAACGATTGCTCATGTCATGGGCAAACCGGCGGATTATCTGGCGCCGTTGGAGGAGCTGGTGTCCAGAGAAGTCAACCAGAAAGATGTTTCTGCACTGGAGAAAAAAATTAAGTGCTTGGAAGAAAAACTTGCCGCGCAAGACAGAGAAATCATCGTTCTGAAAAAACAGCGCCGGGTTTTGAAAGAAGTGTTGCTCTTGACCTGCCGCCTTCGGCAGGAAGCTGCCACCTTGAATAAGATGGTGGAGAACATTAAAAGAGACGAGGGAATAGATGTCTACGCCCTCGTTCAAGAAAAAGAGGAATAATCATTTCCTCCCACCCCATAATCCGAGGCGGACACCACCAAGATGTCCGCCTCTTTCTTTTTGTCTTTTTTTGGCTTAAAATGACAAGGAAAGTATTTCTTTCCTTGTCATCCCGCACGCGATGCAGGATTCAGGCCCTGGATTCCGGGTCAAGCCCGGAATGACATAATAAATTTATTAGTTTTATGCCAATCCGCGATCAAATTAAAAAAATTCTAGATCTGCCGGAGGCGGTAATTGACCAGCCGGAAAATAAAAATTTTGGCGACTATTCAACCAGCGCTATTTTAAAGCTGGCCAAAAAAGAAGGGAAAGACCCGATGGTCATGGCCAATGAAATCGTGCAGAAACTATTGCTGTCTGACAGCAATAGTTTTGCTAAAATCGAAGCGGTAAAGCCGGGGTTCATTAATTTTTATTTATCACCAGAATTTTTGCAACAGGAAGTCGGTGGTATTTTGGAGGCTAAAGAAAAATATGGTGCTTTAGATTTCGGCCAAGGCCAAAAGATTCAAGTGGAATTTATTTCCGCTAATCCCACGGGCTCCTTAACGCTGGGCAATGGCCGGGGCGGGTTCTATGGCGATGTCTTGGCTAACGTGCTTGAACGAGCCGGTTTTAGCGTTAAACGAGAATATTTTGTTAACGATGCGGGTTATCAAGTGGAAATTTTGGGACATTCATACCGCAAAGACGAGAAAGCCCAATACAAAGGAGAATATCTAGAAAATCCGGTTTTGCAAGCCAAGACCGAAGGTTTGAATATCATGGATACTGGCACTGTGGTGGCCGACCACATTTTAGAAACCTATATCAAGCCAACCGTCAAAGACCGGATGAAAATTAAATTTGATGAGTGGGTTTCGGAAAAAACTATCCGCCAGTCGGGCGCAACCGATAAAGTTCTGGCCATATTAAAATCAAAAAATTTAACCTACGAGCAAGACGGCGCGACGTGGTTTAAGTCCACCGAGTTTGGCGATGACAAAGACCGGGTGCTGATTACTTCGGCTAAAAAGGACAGGGAACAGAACGCCACGTATCTTTTGCCGGATATCGCTTATCATTATAAAAAATTCGCGGCCGATAAATTTGACACAGTGATTGATATTTGGGGCGCGGACCATCACGGCTATATTTCGCGCCTGCAAGCGGCGGGCAAAGCATTGGGAATTTGGGACGAGAAAAATTTGAAAATTGTTATCATGCAAATGGTTCGGCTTTTTTCCGGCGGGCAAGAAGTTAAAATGTCCAAGCGTCTGGGGACCTATATAACGCTGAACGAACTTTTGGAAGAAATTCCGCTGGACGTGGCGCGCTGGTTTTTTCTGATGCGCTCGCCCGACACGCACATGGATTTTGATATGGACTTGGCCAAAGAACAATCCGACAAAAATCCGGTTTATTACGCGCAATACGCCTACGCCAGAATAAGTAGTATTCTGGCGAAATCCCAATTTCCCCGCCTGCCATCGGCTTCGCCTCAGGCGAATGGCGGGCAGGCAATGACAAATTTCCAATTATTAAGCCATTCATCTGAATTCGCCTTGATAAAGCAACTAATCCGTTTACCAGAAATCATTGAAGATACAGCGCGCGATTACCAAGTCCATCGCTTGCCGCAATATGCCATGGATTTGGTGCGAAGTTTTCATAAGTTCTACGAAGATTGCCGGGTTATTGATGAGGAAAATAAAGACTTAACTCAATCCCGTCTTGCCCTCTGCGAAGCTACTCGCATCGTCCTAAAAAACACTCTAGACTTGATGGGTATTAATTCGCCAGAAAAGATGTAGAAAAATATATTGATGGTTTACAGTTGACAATAGACTGTCAACCATGGACGTGAAAATTCCGAAAAAGGATTCGCGCGAGGAGTGGCAACTGTTTCCAAAATGGAACTAGTTCGAATGAATTAGGCGGCTCGAAAGCGGAGGAGGGAAGATTGCAGTACTAGCGTGAATTTAGGGCATTTTTACTAAAAATTCACGGTGTATTGACATTGTATCGTGAATTTGCTACAATTATACTATAGATTAACGGCATTCTATGATGGCTATATCAAAAGATATAAAAGAAAAAATTGACATATTAAAACGGGAGTATGATTCTTTGAAAAAAAATAAAGAGTCGCTTTTAGCTATGGTGTCTGAAGCTGAAGTCCCAGAGTCTGTCTATAACTCTAATGCTATTGAAAATTCAACTCTCACTATTTCCGAAACGGAGAAGATTCTTTTAGATATGGAAGTTTCTCGTAATGTGTCGGTGCGTGAAGTTTTTGAAGCAAAAAACTTGGCACGGGTATTTGAATATATAAAAGACAAAGTAAGCACAAAAAATGTTGATAAGGATCTAATCTTGTTGTTGCACAAGATGTTGATCTCGAATATTGACGAGGGAATTGCCGGCAGATTTAGAGCGCAGCACGAATATGTTCGCGTTGGAACATATATTGCGCCGGCGCCAGAACAGATTGAAGCCATGATCGATGCTCTTCTTTTGGAATACTCAAGTTGTCACGCAGAATATTTTGTTGAAAAAATCACTAAGTTTCATCTGGAATTTGAGCATATTCATCCGTTTTGTGATGGCAACGGAAGAATCGGACGTGTTTTGATCAACTACCAATTGATGCAACTTGGATTTCCACCGATTATTATTCGTGACAAAGAGAAAGTTGTTTACTATAAATCCTTCGGAGAGTACAGGGATAGCAATAAGAAAAAAATTGCGATTATGAATAAAGTTTTGTATCTGGCGCTTTTGGAATCTTTTCACAAGAGAATAGCTTATTTGAAGGGGGAAAAAATTGCGAGACTCTCAGAATATGCTAAAAATAAAAAGATATCTATGTCGGCCCTTCTGAATAAAGCTAAGCGGCAAACCATTCCTGCTTTTCGCGAAAAAGGAATATGGAAAATAGGGAGCAGTTTCAAGATATGATTAAGCAATGTGCAAAAGATGCACATTGCAAATTCAGTAGTAAAAGATTTGTTTATAACTGCTCCTGTCAACCGCTCTAACTCTTCTCGTTGCCGAGAGTAATCCCAAAGACAAAGAACGAATGATCGGGCTTATCCTTTTGCTTTTGAAGAAATAAAATTACGATGAAAATAAAAGACCTGCCAAAATATCCGCATGCGGGACATAGGCAACGTTTAAGGACTAGATTTTTACAGTCTGGGCTGGATGGTTTTCTAGATTATGAGATAGTAGAATTACTTTTGACACTAGGAACTCCGCGGAGGGATTGCAAGCAAATGGCGAAGCAAATTATAAAAAAGTTTGGTGGGCTACGAGGTGCGCTGGACGCGACGATTGAGGATTTGCAACATATTAAGGGAATTGGATCGCAAAATGCCTTTGGCCTAAAACTTTTTCAAGCAATTTCAGAGCGATACGCTAAAGAAAAAATTCTAAGCAAAATTTTATTAGATTCGCCCAATGCAGTCGGGGATTATTTACGGGAAAAAATCGGGAAAACAAAAAAAGAGCATTTTATGATATTATGCTTAGATGTAAGTAACAATTTGATTAAGCTTAGCGATATTTCGATTGGCACCATAGGTGCTAGCCTTGTCCACCCCCGAGAAGTTTTTAAAGAAGCAATTCAGGCTTTGGCCACTCGAGTCATTTTAGCTCACAATCATCCCTCAGGAAATTTAGTGCCTTCAAAAGAAGACATTAAAATTACTAAAAATCTAGTTGCCGCTGGTAAAATTATTGATATAGACGTTTTAGATCATATAATAGTTTCGAATAACGACTTTTACAGTTTCAAGGAAAAAGACTTAATATAAGATAATCTCGATTGTTTTTAAGCGTATTATATTATGAGAAAAGAAAAAAAGAAATTAACGAAAAAGAAAAAAATGAGGAACTATACTGTAGGAAAAATAAAAAGCACGATCTTAAAAGAATCGACTGCTACTTATAGCACTCTTTCGTTGCAAACAACTCCCAAGAAGGTTTTGGCTCGCATAAACGAGGCGCCATATTTTCATGAAGGCAATTTTGTTTTGTATAATGCGGATTGTCTCAAAGTAATGGAACAGTTGCCGGAAAATTCCATAGATATGATCTTTGCCGATCCGCCTTATTGCTAATAAAAAGAACGAGTGCGCCGATTACTTATTTATATGATGTAAAGAATAAAATTTCTTTGGATAATAAAGAAAAAGCCCCCATTAAGGACGAGCCTTAACAGGGTCTTTTTCTGCGGATTCGCATTTGAATTTGTATGATTTGGTAAGATAGAATCATGAAAAAT
>CAZYIG010000041.1:0-7248 GCA_964647205.1 uncultured Candidatus Saccharibacteria bacterium
GTGCTGGGGGCGGCTAAATTTGGCGGTTCAAAATATGGTATTTGGGGAGCGATTATTGGTGGATTATTAGGAATTCCTTTCGGTGGAATTTTTGGAGTAATTATCGGAACAATGGTCGGTGCCATGGCTTTTGAATTTTTTCTTAACCGAGCGGAAATTGAAAAATCATTAAAGATTGGGCTGGGCGCCGGTGTTGGATTTATGCTCGGGGCGGTGGGGAAAATTATTGTGGTTTCTGTCGCGACAATTGCTTTTTTATGGGGAATCATAAACTAACGGGGTTGACCCCGTTAGAATCTCAGTCGAGTCTTCTAACTCATAGAGGAAGTAAGCGATTTCGCCTGCGGCTTTTATAGCAATATCCCGGAAATTAGAGGTAAGCTTCTAACGGGGTTGAAAAAAAATAATTTTTGAGATAAAATAAAATACAGATTTAAAAGGCTTTTAAGCTCCGCGGTAGCTCAGCGGTAGAGCAGTTGGCTGTTAACCAATTGGTCGCAGGTTCGATCCCTGCCCGCGGAGCCTAGAAGCCTTTTGAGAAGTCTCAGCTAGTTCCATGACTAGATTGAACGGAGAACGCAAGGTAAAACCTAGCGTTTTTTGTTTATGAGTAAGCTTGCATAGTTTACCGTATTTTTGCCTAGTTTTGCGTATAACTTGCATAGTTTAGTCAGCTATGATAGAATTGAGGAAGATAGGATAAAAAGATAATTTATGGAAGAAAAGTTATTAACTATTGCGGAAGCAGCCGAAATTTTGGGTGTTTCAATTGATACCTTGCGCCGCTGGGATAAAAGCGGTAAATTTGTGGCGATTAGAAAAGAAGGGGGGACCCATCGCTATTATCGTGAAAAAGATTTGGAAATTTTTGCCAGCGACTTGATAAAATTGTCTAACGATTGGGTCACAGACGGTTTAGAATTGCCCTCAACATTTTACTGCATTAATAGCTCAATTTTTCAAGCGCGGCTTATTAAAATGCAGGATGCTTTAATGAGAGAGGGCGTGCCTGATACAATAATGCCACTTATCGTTGCTGTAGCGGGAGAAATCGGCAATAATTCTTTTGATCATAATCTTGGTCAGTGGCCGGATGTTCCCGGAATATTTTTTGGATATGATATAGGCAAGCGCCAAGTCGTATTGGCGGACAGGGGGCTCGGAATTTTGGTAACATTGAGCCGCGTCAGACCGAAATTAAAAAATCATACAGAGGCATTAAAAGTTGCTTTTACCGAAATTGTCTCTGGCCGTTCGCCGGAAGATCGCGGTAACGGACTGAAATTTGTGCGTCAAGTTGTCGCGGAAAATCCGATTAGCTTATTTTTTCGCAGCGGCGATGGAGAACTGCGCCTCAAAAAAGATAATAACGAATTGTATATTACGAGGTCGCAAAAAGATACCCGTGGATGTTTAGCAATTATTGAATTCTAATTAATAATAAATTATACATATGCGCATTGAATTAAAAAAATTTGGCACGACCTTAATTTCGCGGCAAGCCGGCAAGGAGGCTTTAGCGGCTTTTCAATCTGTCTTGGCCCGGGCAAAATCCGATGAAAACCTTGAGATTGATTTTGACGGCGTAATTACTTTTTCTCCATCTTGGGGCGATGAATTTTTAACGCCGCTTCTTAATCAATTCGGGGATCGTCTTGTTTTATCACCTAGCAATAATCCGTCGGTCAAAATTACAGTTGAATTGCTTGAAAAGACGCAAAATAAAAAGTTCAGGCAAGAATAATCTAAAAGACGGATTCCTTCTATGAATAAAAGCAGAATAATATACTCCATTCTTGCAATATCATTCGGGATATTTATGTTTGTATACGGTGAAATTGACGATAGTCCCGGAGGGCAACTGCTCGGACTCTTAGCGATTATTATTGGCATTGTGGGCGTGATAAAGAGCAAAAAGAAAATTTCCAACTAAATCACTTATTTTCTCCCCAGTTAATGGCCCTGAACTCGTTCAATAAGGGGAGCCTAGAAGCCTTTTGAGGAATATCGGCTAGTTCCAGGACTAGATTGAACGGAGAACGCAAGGTAAAACCTAGCGTTTTTTTGTTTACGCGGAGCTTGCTGGGGTGGTAGAATGAAAGTATATGAAAATAAATTTTATGCCAAAAACTCGTTCAGGCAAATGGGTCGTGGGTTTTGGTGTTGCCATGGTCGTATTGTTAGCGATTTCGCTTATTTTTGCGATGGCTATAGGAGGGAACTCCGCTATTGTTGCTAGCAATTCCTTGCTTTCAATACTCGCCGCCACACTTTCGGTCATGTTTACTTTGGCCGGTCCGCTATCTTTTTTTATCGGAATTTATACTATTATCAGATATAAAGAATGGTCAATAGGTCGCTTATTCTTAGCAATTAATCTAAAAAATATGAAAATAATTAAAAATCGTCAATTACTTATAGTTTCTTTAATGCTAGCAATTGCTTTTTGTTCTTCAGCTGTTCTGGCCAAGGCGCAAGACAGCGGGAAAGCTAATGGCGCGGAACACCGAAGTGCCGTAGCAACCTTTGTTCAAAATCTTTCGGACGTAGCCGATAACGAAAAAGGAGGAATAGGCGACCAAATTAAAGTCGTTGCCAGCGAGCAGAATGACAGCAAAGATAAGGTGGCCGACGCGATAGATAAAATTCAAAACCGAAACGGAATAAAAACATTTTTAATCGGAACGGATTATAAAAATGTCGGTCAGTTGAGGAGCGAGATGGTAAAAACTGGAAATCAGATTGAGCAATTAACCAGATTGTCAAGCCAAACAACAAATGCAGAAAGCAAAACAGCCCTTTCGGTGCAAATTCAAGCGCTGGAACAAGAACAGCAAAAAATTAATGATTTTCTAAAAACCAACGAAAGTAAATTTAGTTTATTTGGCTGGTTCGTAAAATTATTTAACAAATAAGCTGCTATTGGCTATGCTAAAAACCGCCTGATTACTCGGGCGGTTTTTGGTTGTGTGCGGGCAATCACTTTCTTTTTATTGTCATGTAGTGGCGCTAACATTGCTTACTGGGAAAGGCAGAGAAATGGTAAACGATTTGTTACGCCGGTTCAATGGAGGGACGGAGAGGAAATTTTTCGGGTCAAACTGCTATCAAAGTTCGTTTCGGGACGGAATGGAGGAGTTTGAGGCGATTGTTTCTTGAGGAGAGACGGTGGGAATGGCCGATTTAACGTTATTCTTTATATAAAAAACTAGAGCCAATACAGAGAAGAATATTAAAATTAAAATTATGGTTCGTTTAATCATAAAAATACATTATGTGTATTTCCCAACAAAAAATTCCCGGCCTTTATGTCGGGTATTTTCTTTTGTCAATTCTATAAGGCAATCTTTTAGCGTCTTATAGCCTTAACGATCCAGATAAGGACCACTGCTCCAAGCAGGGCAACTAGAAAACTGTATAGGTTAAAACCAGTCACTCCGCTGCCACCAATGACGCTCATAATCCAGCCGCCTACTACTGCGCCGACGATACCAACCGCAATATTAAGTATAATGCCTTGCTGGGCGTCGGTTTTCATTATTAAAGAGGCAATCCAGCCGACTAAACCGCCAAAAATAATCCAAAGAATAATTCCCATAAATTTTGTTTTTAAAATTTTGTTTTTACTTATTTTCTTTATCTAATTTAGCTGCCGCTTCCGGCGTGGACACGGTTTTGCCTATCAAAAAAAGCTTGACGAGTCCCCAAGCGATGAGTCCGTAGACCAACATAGCCAGCAAGGTAGTCCATTCAAAAACACTGCCTTCGACTCTGGTAATGCGGAAAACATTCAAAAACGGCGCGGCAAAAGGAGAGCTGGTGTTATAAATAAAACTGCTAAAGCCAGCCGAAGAATTGGCGGCCAGCAGTTTCAAGACAAATCGAAACGCTAAAAGCGCTTCCAGGAGTCCTAGAAGATACCAAATAATTTGAGTACCGCGGTATAACGGCTTCGTGGAGGGAGAGTTATATGAATCCATATTTTTTTGTTTATTAATTAGTTGTTTATTATTTTTTAAGCCTAATGCGTGATTACGACTATTAGCACGCATTTACTAATCATGTTTCAAGTTTAACACGTTGGCCATTAATTTGACAGTAGATTTAAAATTAATAATAATAATCCTTCCGGTCACTTTTCTAGTATTATATGGAACCTAGCAACTTTTTTTGTTCAATCTAAACGAAAGACAATTATTTTTTTAATTTAGGCTCTCACAAGAGGCAATCTGATGATAACCTTCGTGCCGGCACCCTCCTGGCTCTCAATAGTTATCTCGCCATTATGCATTTTTACGATGCTTTTTATGATGAAAAGTCCGAGACCGGAGCCATCCGGGTGAGCCGAAATAGCATTTGAAGCCCGGAAGAATTTAGAAAATATTTTCCCTTTTTCTTTCTCGGGGATGCCGATGCCATTATCGGTAACACTAATCATCAAAAAGCCATCTTCAACAGCTGCACCAATTTCAATTTTTCCATCGGCGAGAGTATAGTTTACGGCATTACTCAAAAGATTTTCCATAACCATTAACAACTTTTCTTTATCGGCCGTAATCGTAGGTAAATTTTCTGCCAATTTGTATTGCAAATCAATATGTTTTTCCTTAATAGCGTTATTTATATCAATTTGTGTTTCGGTCAGCATTTTTTTAATATCGCAACTGCTTAGATTCAATTTAAAATTTCTCTCTTCAATCTTTGAGACGTTCAATAAGTCATTGACAATGACGATTAATTTTTCATTGCTGATGAATCCCATTTCCAAATAATGCTGCTGTTGCGGTTGAATTTTTCCGGCTTCTTTTTTAAGCAACAAATCAAAAACCCACTTGATGGCCGTCAAGGGAGTCCTTAATTGATGAGCCGCTACCGAGACAAAGTCTGACTTTGATTTATCCAGTTCTTTTTCTCTGGTCAGATCGTAAAATATTTTTAATGTTCCGATAAATTTTTTTTTATCATTCAGCACCCGGGCGCTTAGCGCTTTGAAATATTTTTGATGGCCATTTTGTTCAATGAAAATTTCTTGCTGGGCGTCAACCGCTTGGCCTGATTGGTTTTGAGCGGTAATGATTGATTTTAATTCGTTGGTCTTAAAGACAATCCGTTCTATATTTTGCCCAATATCGTTTTTTTCCATGCCAAAAGCATTCCGGGCAGCCGGATTAAAAATCCGCAAATATTTATTCTCGTCAATAAAGATTACCGGGTCAATAAAATTTGCCAAAATGGCGGAAACTTTATTTTTCTCGATATTTAAATTGTCCGCATAAATCAAAGAATCTTTATACAAGAGAGCGTTTTTTATAGAGATGGCGATTTGGGCGGACACCACGTTAAAAACCGCCACGTCTTCGTCATTATATATTTCCTCGGACTCTTTATCGCCTAAAACCATCATCCCCATAGTCTCTCCTTTGAAATAAAATGGCAGTAGAAGAGAAATACGCATTTTTTTTAATTCCTGAGCCGTTGTCATGGTATCTTTATCAACCGACAAGAGCAGGTCGTCAATAAATATTATCTTCCGTTGATTAATCGCGCCGGCTAATTGATTGATATTTTTTTGCAGTTCCTTCTGGCCAGCGATATCCAAATCAGAATTATATTTCAAAGAAAATCTCTGGCTATGGTTTTCGCGCAGCAGGAGAGCAAAAATTTTAGGATAAAAAGCAAAATAGAACGATTCGTTGATGTATTTATAGATGTCATTGATATCTAAGGTGGAACTTATTTTTTCGTTCAGGCTAGCCACCAATTCCTGGAAATTGTAAAGCGAGGAGAAAAAATACTTGTTGGATAATTTTAAATAGAAATTTTTTATCTTTGGATAAATTAAAATGGCTGTTAAAACCAGCAAGGTGTCAATCCAAAAACCCGTCGCAGGGAGAAACTTAAAACTTAAATATTTGATACCAACCAGATAAATCAAGATTGTTCCGACCGAAGCTAATAAAACCGTGGATTTTTTTAGTGCTAATTTAATATCCATCAGATGATGTTTGACTATCGCGTAGGCAATCAAAAGAGGGAAAAAAGCGAATAGAACGTTAGTAACAGGAATAATCGGTATATCGTACCAGAGAGGAAAATTGCTGCAGGCACTAAAATAGGCAAAGGAAGAAGCTAAGAGCAGATATTTTATTTTTAATTTTTCCATGCCTTGAGATTTCCGATAATGGCTGATTAATAAATAGGTGGAATATACGGCCATTATAAAAATATTGATCAGGTAATATGGATACATTGCTCCGGGCTGCGGCCAGAAAGTAAAAATGTCGCGAAAAGGCTTTACGCCGCTGACCATTAAAGGAGAAAATGAAAAGGCGACAAAAAATATGCCCTGAGCGTATAAATACCAAATTAGGTATTTGTTTTTTTTAACCTTATCTAAATAAACAACTATCCAATGCAAATGAAAAATGGGCATAAAAACAGAGCCGAAGGTTAAAGCCCGCGCCCAAAAAAGCGCTAATTCCCTGCTTTCAAATTGTATCATCCAGAAAAAATAGCTGATTGACCACGTCGCGATAGAAATGGCAAATAAAAAATACAGTTGGTTGATAAACTTTTTCTTGTTTTTTGCCAAAACTAAAAATCCCAGGCCCAAGCTGATGAAAGCGTTTACTAATCCCGTGACCGCGAGAAAAATTTGCATAGCATTATTATACTAGAAAAATAAATTTTAGTGAAGAAAATTTGCAATAAGGTTATTTTTTGTTTTCTAAGCTTTTCTTTGCTATTTGGCCGGAATCATGGTAGAATAGGTTTAATGAAGCCAAATGGCAAGGTAAAAATTGATTTAGACAAGAGATTCCAGAAGGTATTAAAAACACCGGCTGGTTTTGATTTTTTTGTGGCGATTCATGATTTTATTGAAATTATTGAATTAAATTCATCGCTTTCCAGCGGTCTCTCGCCTCGCCTGAAACCAAACCGGGAACAAAATATTCCAAATAAATACAACAATTTAAGGCAGATCTATCAGGGGTTGGAAGATGTTAATGGTAAGCCGGGGGTTGATTTAGGCCATGCCCGGTGCATGGTGCTGGCCGATCTGAACAGGATTAAAAATAAAAATATTTCCGAAAGTAATTTGTTTTGGAAAAAACGGGAATTATTTAGAAAATTAACAGGGGAGATATACGAAAGACTAACTCCGGATTATGTCGCTTAGATTTTTGATATAAAAAAGATTTTTTAATTTAATTCACGCCCAAGGGGGCGGTTTTAGTTAGATGAGAT
>CAZYIG010000042.1:0-7108 GCA_964647205.1 uncultured Candidatus Saccharibacteria bacterium
TGGTTAATAATATAAATATACAAAAAAAGGATTAAAAATGAAAAAAAAAACTTTTTCCCGCCAATTTGGCGGAAGAACGCTCAGCGTTGAGGTTGGAGAACTAGCCCCCCAGGCTAATGGGTCAGTACTAGTGCATTTTGGCGAATCAACTATTTTGGCTACAGCCGTTATTAGCCACAAGACTAAAGAGCGATGCGACTATTTGCCCCTAACCGTTGAATATGAAGAGAAGCTTTACGCCGCCGGGAAAATAAAAGGCAGTCGCTTTATGAAGCGGGAGGGGAAAGCCCAAGACAGTGCCGTTCTAAGCGGCCGCTTAATTGACCGCGTCATTAGACCGCGTTTTAACCAAAATGTCCGAAATGAGATTCAGGTTGTCATCACCGTGTTGTCTTTTGACCGAGAAAATGACCCGGATGTTTTGGGTATTCTTGGCGCTTCGCTAGCCCTATCTATCTCCGATATCCCTTGGGATGGTCCGGTGGCCGGTGTTCGTGTTGGTCAAATTGATAATAATTTTATTATCAACCCGGTCTATAAAGAACGAATCCAGAGCAATCTTGATTTAATTATTGCCGGCACTAGCCAAAGAATAAATATGCTGGAAGCCGGCGCCCAAGAGCTGCCGGAAGAGCGAGTGGCCGAAGCGATTGAATTTGGCCAGCAAGCCTATCAGGAAATAATTGCTTTCCAGCAAGAAATCATTGCCGAGCTTAAACCTCAAAAAAAAGAATTAGATATTAAAGAAATCAGCCCGGAATTGAAAACTAAAGTAACAGCTTTTTTAAGCGATAAGCTGGACGAAGCTATCTATGTTAAAGAAAAGCATACCCGCATGAATCGCCTAGGAGAGTTGCAACACAATTTAATAACCTTTATTAAAGAAAGCGAGAGTGAAGATCAGGAAAATAAAATCCTGATGGCCCTGTCGCATTTTGAAGAAGCAATCAACGACCTGGTTCATCAAAATATTCTGACCAGCAATCGCCGACCAGACGGCCGTCAGCTTGATGAGGTTAGAGACCTTTCTTGCCGCGTTGGTGTTTTGGCTCGAACTCACGGTTCCGCTCTTTTTAACCGCGGCAATACTCAAGCCCTCTCAACGGTTACACTTGGTTCACCGGGTGAAAAACAAACCATTGATGGACTGGAAGAAGAATACGAAAAACGTTTTATTCATCACTATAATTTTCCGCCGTTTTCCGTTGGTGAAATTGGCGGCTTCCGCGGTCCTGGCCGGCGAGAAATCGGACACGGCGCTTTGGCCGAAAGAACTTTAGCCATGATCATTCCGCCTGAAAAAGATTTTCCTTATACAATCCGCGTTGTTTCAGAAATTCTTTCTTCCAACGGATCTTCTTCCATGGCTTCGGTTTGCGGATCTTCAATGGCCCTAATGGATGCCGGTGTGCCAATTAAAGCGGCCGCGGCCGGAATTGCTATGGGACTCATGATTGAGCACAAAAGTCAAAAATATAAAGTACTGACTGATATTCAAGGACCGGAAGATCATCACGGTGACATGGACTGCAAAGTAGCCGGTACAGCCAATGGAATTTGCGGCTTGCAAATGGACGTTAAAGTAGAGGGGGTTACTCTTCAAATTCTAAAAGATACCTTCGCTCAAGCTAAACAAGCTCGGCTTCATATTTTAGAAGCGCTAAATTCCGCCATCAATGCACCACGCAGCCAGATGTCTCCTTTTGCCCCAAGAATTCTTACCCTGCAAATTAATCCGGATAAAATCAGAGATGTTATTGGACCGGGTGGCAAAGTTATTAATGCTATTACAGCTGAGACTGGCGTCAAAATAGACATTGATGATTCGGGCTTAATTTTTATCACATCAGCCGATGAAGCTTCGGCTCAGAAAGCTCTAAAATGGGTAAAAGAGATTACCCACGAGGTGGCCGTTGGCGAAATCTTTACTGGCCAAGTAACCCGAATAATAAATTTTGGCGCGTTTGTCGAAATCTTGCCCGGACAGGACGGACTTGTGCATATCTCAGAACTTGCCCCCTTTCGTGTTAACCGAGTTGATGATATAGTAAAAATAGGGGATATGGTAACCGTAAAAGTAAAGAATATTGATGAACAAGGCAGAGTAAATCTGACGATGAAAGATGTCAAAGGAAACGATCAATAGTCCTAATTTATCCCTTTCACTTAGAAGATTTTAAACATAGCGGGGGGAATATGGACATTAGACCAATTCGGCCGGCCGCTGCCGCCGACATAAAAACAACTACACAGGCTCAAAAAAATCCCAGCGACTCTTCGCTGCTTTATCGCATGGCCGTTCGGACCATGTTGGAGGATTTAGAGACGGTCAAGAAGAAAGCGGAGCTGGCAGTTCCGCCAGCTAAAACAGTTACTCCGGAAACGACCAGCTCTCCCATACCAACCACTATCCCGGTTCCACTACCACCGGCTTATTTGGCTTCTTCGCCAGCAAAAACTATTCCAACGCCACCAGTTACTGGCACTTCACCGATAAAAACCGCTCCCCTGCCAACACCTCCCTCTGCCTTACCAATAAAAATCGAAACAGCTAAAATAGCAGTGCCAATTCCCCCAACAGTAGCCAAGCCGGTTGAAGAGAACAAAGATGAGCTAACTAAAGCAATTGACGAAATTATGGCCGGGAAAGTACCCGAAAAAATAATAGCCGAAATAGCAATCAAAAAAGAAGCCGAAACGAAACCAAAAGAAGAAACTACCTTAAGAATAAAAGAGGAGGAACAAAAAACAAAAGAAGAAGAGAGAAAGAAAAAAGAAGCAGAAGCCTTAAAAATAAAAAAGGCTAAAGAAGAACAAAAAATTGCCCAGCAAGCGACTAGAGAAGGGGAGAGAAAAAGAAGAGAAGAAGAAAAAATCGCCAAAGAATTAGCCGATAAAACAGCTAAAGCGCTAAAGCTAGCCGAGGAAACAGAAAAGAAAGAAGCGACCAAAAAACTTCAGGAAGAAATAAATAAAAATCTTGAACAAGCTCAATTGGATTATGAAGCCGGCGCCTATGAAGCTGCTACTGAATTAGCGCAAAAAATATTGGCCAATGAATCCATCTCTTGGTTTTTAAAATTAAAAGTCAACCGACTCATTAAAAAAGCCAACAACGGTCTCCATAAAAAACAAATTGACCAGATTAAAGAAGCGACCCGAATAAAAGACGAAGAAAATCTTAAAAAAATAGTTACTTCTTTACCTTCTCTGCCATCAATTAATACTCAAAAGATCGCTGTTTCTCCGCCGCCGAATCTGCCTACTCTGCCTGACTCGCTTGTTACTCGGATCTTGCCCCAGCAAGAGGATCTCAAAGAGACTTCTGCTTCAGCCTCAAAAACTATTTCTCCGCTTCTCACTGAACTTATTTCAGAAACTTCCTCTGAATCAGAAGAAGGCGAAGAATTCGGCTCTAGCTTCCTAAAAAATAAACGCCTTCTGTTTACTGGCGCCTCTCTTGCTTTAGTAATTATTTTAGTCGGTTTTGGCTGGTGGCTCGCCAATAAGAATACTTCTCCGCTAACTGTTTCTCCTTCAAAAACTCCAACCCCCAGCGCTACACCAACGCTTTCCCGGCCAACACCCGAGCCATTATTTGCTACCGATAAACAAGAAATAATCATATTAAAAGACGGGGGACAAAGCTTGAAAGAAAGCCTGCTGGCCTTCGCAAAAACAAAAGAAGCCGTTGGAATTTTTACAAATTTAATCATTAAAAATAATGAGAATAAAGATTTGCCCCTAAGTAAAATTGCCCGAGATCTAAACCTAGAAATTTTTAGCATGCCAACTCAAAGTTGCAACCAAGCCACCGAAGATTGCGCTGAATCAAAAACGCTGGAAGAATTTTTAGACTTAGCCAGCTTTTCTTTATTTACTTACAGCCAAAATAGCTCCTCAACTAATTCGTCTTCACCATTTACCCCTGCCACCGAAGAGAGTGAAGGAAGACTTGGCTTGATAATTAGTCTAAAAAAACAAACTGCCTCAACTTCAACTCAATCGATAGAAAATCAACTCGCCAATAGCTTAAAAGACCTGGAAACTTTTTTGCCAAAAGAATTTGCTTCTTTTTTACTAAAAACTTCTGTTATTCCCCAAATTCCAGCTTTCTCGCAGGTTTCTTATAAAAATACGGACATCCGCTATCTAAATCTACCCCTGTCTGATATTTCTATTGATTACACAATCCTTGATGGCAAATTAATTTTTGCCACTTCAAAAGAAAGCATGTTCGCCATCGTTGACCAACTCACAGCAACTAGACAAGCAGGAGGAAATTTCTAATGACCTCTCAAGAAAAATCTATAATTGCTCCCTTAATTTATTATGATCTGCTTGATCGGCCGCTTACGGTTCTTGAAATATACAAATATCAATCAAAAAACAACGAAAATCAAGAACCCGTTGCTTTTTCTTTCTCTCGGCTTAGAAAAATTCTTAAAAATTCCCCTTCCCTAAAAAACCAAATGACCGAAAAAAACGGTCTTTATTTTTTAAAAAACAGGGAAGAGATTACAAGAATCAGATCTTTCCGTTTAAAAATTACCCAGCTCAAATGGAAAGCGCTAAAAAGATTAAGCCGGTTCTTAGCGCTAGCGCCTTTTTTAAAATTAGCAGCGGTAACCGGATCACTTACTGGCTACAACGCTAAAAAACAAAGCGATTTTGATCTGCTAATAATTCTTAAAAAAAACCGCCTCTGGCTTGGCCGGCTATTGCTCACCGGGCTAGTCGGAATAATGCACCGGCGCCGTCATGGACAATTAACGCAGGATCGGATCTGCTTAAATTGTTATCTGACAGAAAAAAATCTGGAGATTACAAAGCAAATTAAACCGCATGATTTTCACTCGGCCCAAGAATATAGCCGATTAACACCCATTCTGGAAATTAAAAAGGGGATTTATCTAAATTTTATTCAAGCTAATAGATGGCTCGCCGATTTTTTAAAAAATTATCCCTGGCCAAATAATATTAATGCCAAAAAGATACAACCATCTATGCCTCTTAATTTTATCCGCCAAATTTTTGAGTGGCTCCTGAACGGAAAGGTGGGGGATTGGCTGGAAAAAATTACCGGTCAGTGGCAAAGCAAGCGCATCAATAAAAAAAGACAAAACGAGCAAGACGATTTAGATCAAGTATTCGTTAATAATGATTGTTTAATGTTCCATCCTCAATCAAAAAGTGATAGACTGATGAAGGAATTCAATCTAAAAATGCGACAACTTAGCTAATTATATGCTACCCATTAATATCAAAATCAATAGACCCAAGGCCAATGAACTCAATCCCGAATCGCCCAATGTTTTGAACTTGAATAGCCAATTAAATAGCAAACCATTAAAGAATCCTCTCAAAAAATATATCTGGCTTCTGTTGGTTTTACTGGCCACCGAAGCATTAGTTATCGCCGCTATCTATTTTAAACAACCGAGCTCTCCATACCTTAAGCTTTTCCCCAATGGTCTCATTGCTACCTCTTATTTTAATCATTCTCAAATAAGCAATTTATTTAAAACGCTGAAAGAGCAGGGTTATAACTTATCTCTTTTTAATTGGACCGAAAATGAATTTAAAAATCTACTCGCTAAGGCCAAAATTGAATCGCCGGCCACAATTTTAAGCCTCTTCCAAAATCAAGTCGCCCTCGTTTTGCTGCCCGCTAGCGGCCAACATCTTAATTGGATGATTTTCGCTTCAACTAAGGTTAACGGCGATCAATTTAATGAAGCCAAAGATAAAATTGAACGCGCCATCAAGCAAAATTTTAACATCATCAATGAAAATTACCGGCAAATTCAGATAACTAAAATTCAAAATTTAGACCAAGGACCAAATTCTCTTTATTACGCCAAAGTAAATAATTATTTTATAGCTACCAATGATCTTGATCATTTAAAAGAGGCGATTGATTCGGCTATCAAATAAGCTATCATCAAGCCACCTGTGGAGAAAGTGTGGATGAGACCATTTGACGCAAAATCTCAAAAATGCTATTATCATAATAGCTCCTTGAAACTGGTTATATTCATCTCAAAGATCAGTTCTTTTATATATTATAGCCCGTAATTGGGCATAACTGGTCAAGGAGACTCTTATCCTTTTCAACTTTAGTGCTCCAGCGAGCCGCTATATAAAAAGGCTCAATGGGCCGTTTCTCTAGAAACAAGTTTAGAAGGGCAAAGGGGCGTTAGCTCCATTAACATCATTCGATATTTGGGCTTAATAACGCCCCTTTTTTATTTGGTTATTAAAAATTAACATCCCCCGGGTGTTTTTTGTTCGCTTGCCCTGCTAGAAGTTTATTGTTTTTTTGTATTACCTCGCTCAAAGCCGTAGGCGAATTCGCTTTTTTACTAGCTTAGCCAGACAATCCGGTTGGACTTCTAGCAGGGTCTATCAAAATTGGCGCTGGGGTATGATGATTTAGCTATTGCTTTATTGGCTCGCTCTACCTTATAATAATTATATGGATAAAGACCTAATCAAAAAAATAGAGGGGAAGCTCAAAGAAAAGAAAACCAGACTAGAAGGAGAGCTGGCTTCTTTTGCCCAGAAAGACACCAAGATGGCGGGAGATTATGATACTCGCTTCCCTGATTTTGGCACAAATCAAAGCTCTGACGAAGAAGCCACCGAAGTTGCAACTTACGGCAATTCTTTGCCGGTTGAATATGCCCTAGAACTAAGCCTAGCCGAAGTTAATAAAGCGCTAGAAAAAATAATTGAAGGAAAATACGGCAAGTGCGAAAAATGCGGGCAACCGATAGACCCCAAAAGACTTGAGGCCATGCCCGAAGCCAAAAACTGCGTTAAGTGCCATAAATAATGTTTCATTCTGACTTTAATTATAATTAGACCATCTTTACCGGTGGTCTTTTTGGTTGAGAAAAGATATACTTAAAGAAGAAAATTCTAAATACTAATATCTAAATCCTAAACAAACTCCAACAACCCAAATACAAAATTCAAAACGGATACAAATCGCATTCTAGTTTAAAGCTTTTGAATTTATGATTTTGGATTTGTTTAGAGTTTAGGATTTAGAATTTAGAGTTTATTACTCCTATGCCTTCTAAAGTCTTCTCGGCTGCCACCC
>CAZYIG010000043.1:0-7060 GCA_964647205.1 uncultured Candidatus Saccharibacteria bacterium
AGTTTTGGTATCCCGCTACGCGGGATGGATTAATAAATTTTGACTTTTACATTGTAATTTTTCATTTTAAGATTTACATTTTACATTAAAAGATTTCGTTGTGATTAACTATCTTCCAAAAGTAAGCTATAATAATGATCAATGGACCTGGACGATTTAAAAAGACAGCTTTATAAAAAAAACAGTATACCCGATGACCGACCAAAGCCACCAGCGGAATTCGATTTGGGCCGCGCTTCGTGGCCAGAGGTATCTGCTCAGCCTCAGCCAAAGTGGGAAGAGAAAACAGCAGAAAAGTCATTTTTTTTAACCGTTAAACGAAAAAGAGGAGTAATTTTTGGCGTGGCGATTTTTATAGTAGCCCTCGGCATGCTTGGTGGCGGACTATACTGGCGATGGACTAGTTCTTTTGATAAAAACGAAGTGATATTGGATATTTTTGGGCCAGAAAGAATAGTTAGCGGCGAAGAAGTGAATTATGTTGTAAGAATAAAAAATAATACTAAAGCCGTTCTGCGGGATGTCAATCTGGAATTTTTGTTTCCAGCCGGTTCAATTTTATCTGATGACCGGGAATCTTCAAAACAAGGAGATTCAAATCTGATAACTAAAAGTGTGGGCAATATTGCTAACGGTCAGGAATTGCAAGAAACTTTTAAAATTAGAGTTTTGGGCGATAAAGATACTCAACAAAAGTTTTTGGCTAAACTGAATTATAAGCCCTCTAATTCCAGTATGGAGTTTTTGAATGAAAAAGATTTTTTGAGCACAATTATTTCTGTTCCTTTAGTTTTGAGTTTTATCTTGCCAGAAAAAATAGTTTCCGATCAGGTTCTTAATTTTTCTTTAAAATATGTTAACACTTCGGACGCGACTTTTAGCGATACGAGATTAAAGATTGAATATCCGGCTGGTTTTGTTTTTGATAGCGCCTTGCCCTCACCCAGCGAAGAAAATAATATTTGGGATTTATCGGAGATTGGCAGCGGTGAGGAAGGGAGAATCATAATAAAAGGAACAATTAGCGGCAACGAGGGGGAAAATAAAGTTTTTAAAGCTCAAATTGGCATAATGCAAAATGAAGAATTTACGGCTTTTGTGCAGACTCTAAATTCTCCGCAGATTTCTATTTCTCCTTTAGCGATTGAACAAGAGATAATTGATCCGACGGATGGTCAGGTCGGCCTAGGTCAGGCGGTATACTATAAATTAAAATATCGGAATACAACGGATGTCGCTATTGGTCCGGTAGTCATTACTTTAAAAATTGATAGCCGAGCAGTAGATTTTGGCAGCCTTAAAGTTGAGAACGGATTTTTTAGCAGTTCGGAAAATACAATTATTTGGAATTCTTCTTCTTTATCGGGGTTAGAGAAGTTGTCGGCTGGAGCACGGGGCGAGCTAACTTTTTCTTTGGTGACAAAAAGGAAATTACCGATTGTTAATTCGGCTGATAAAAATTTTACAATTACTACTTTAGCGCAAATTGATTCGCCTAATGTGCCTTTAGTTCTAACCGGAACAAGTTTAATGGGAAAAAGCCAATTGATTGTCAAAATTAGTCCTCTGCTAGTTTTAAGCATGAAGGGTTACTATAACGACCGCTTGTTGCTAAATAGCGGACCTCTGCCGCCTCGGGTGGGTCAAGAAACAACTTATACCATCTACTGGCAGCTGCTTAATATCGCCAATGATTTAACGGACGTGACAGTGAGGGCTTATTTGCCTCCCTATATACGTTGGAAGGAAAATATTTATCCGCAAAATGAAGACATAAAATACGATGAAGCAACTGGCAAAGTAATTTGGAAAATTAGTCATTTGACAGCCGGGACAGGACTTCTGTTGCCAGTTAAGCAAATAGCTTTTCAAGTTGGTTTTATGCCTTCACTGGGGCAAGTTGGCGAGGTAGCGGTTATTGTTAAAGAAGTTCAGGCCAGCGGCAAAGATGACTTTACGGGGAAGAATATTTCGGTTTCAGCGATTGAGTTAAAATCGGATATGCCCAGTGACTCAACTGTCGGTTTTGAAAATGGCCGGGTACAAAATTGAGAGTATTATATAAATTGAAAAACTCTGCCTTTGTTGCTAGTATCTATATATTAGTTAGCCGGCGGAGTTTTTAATTTATGTTTGAACGAACACGTAACTTACAACTATCAATTATAAAACAAATGGAAATCCGGGCGGTCAAGTACCCGGATGTTATTTCTTTGGCTCAAGGAATCCCTAGTTTTGACACGCCGCTAGGCATAAAGCGGCGCGTTGAGAAAGCATTGGCGCGGGGAGTAGTCGCTAAATATTCTTTAGTGCCCGGTTTGCCGGAGCTGCGAGAATTAATCGAAATTTCTTTAGCGCAAGAGAAAATGTTTTATGATTGGCAAAAAGAAATTATTGTGACAGCCGGTTCGATTGAAGGCATCACGGCCGCGATTTTAGCGATTACCAGTCCGGGCGACGAAGTCATTCTGCTTGACCCAACTTATACCAGCTACAAAGAAGTAGTTTTATTGGCCGGTTGCCAGCCGATTTTTGTTCCTCTTGATGAATCAAAAAATTGGGGATTGAACATAGAGAAATTAGAAAAAGCCATTACACCAAAAACTCGGGCTATTTTATTTTGTAATCCGAACAATCCAACCGGGACGGTCTTGGGCAAGCAGCAACTCTTAGCGATTGGCGAATTGGCGAAACAGCATAAATTTTTTATTTTAGCCGATGAGGTTTATAAAGATTTTTTGTATAATGATGAGCCGTTTTTTTCTTTGGCGCAGGAGCCGGGTTTGCGTCAATGGGTAATCCGATTTTTTTCTTTTTCTAAATCCTACGCGATGACTGGCTGGCGGGTTGGCTACTTGCATAGTGACGAAAAAAATACCGCTGAAATTTTGAAAGTTCATGATTCGCTGGTAACTTGCGCGCCGGTAATCTCGCAATATGCGGCTATGGGGGCGCTGGAGATGGGGGAGAGTGATCGGGAAGGCTTTAAGCAGGAGTATTTAAAAAGAAGACGTTTAATGTGCTCTCGATTGGATAAGTTAAAAAACATTTTTGAATATATAAAACCAAGTAGTTCTTATTTTGTTTTTCCTAGTTTTAAACAAGACTCTGGTGGCAGTTGGGATTTTGCGTTAGAACTGTTGGATAAGGCAAGGGTGGCGGTGGTACCGGGCATTGCTTTTGGTTCAAATGGCGAAAATCATATTCGCTTAAGTTTTGGCCGGAGCCAGCTAGATATTGAGAAGGCTTTTGACCGATTAGACAAATATTTTAACTAATGATCAATTTTCCACCCTTCGGGTGGTCACCCGTAGGGCGACAAATCTCAATTTTCAATCAATAATCAATAATTTAATCTTTAATTTTCAAATATTTGAAAATTAAGTCATTGAAAATTTGTAAATTGGTAATTGAAAATTTAATGAAATCTATTTGCAAATATATCCTCCAGTATTATCTTAAATATTTGGCTAAGCTTGTTTTAGCTATTTATCGGCCAATAGTGATTGCGATTGCCGGTAGCGCTAATAAGCATTTTTTTAAAGAGCAAGTCAAAGATCGTTTAATTTCAGCCGGTTTTTCCGTTCGTGCCAACCCAAAAGATTTTAATACGGAGATTGGTTTGCCCTTGGCTATCCTAGACTTGCCTAGCGGTTATCATTCCTATAAAAAATGGTGGTCAATTATCTGGCGCTCGCCGCTGGCGTTTTTTAAAAAACTGCCTCAAATTTTGGTTTTGGAGCTGGGTGTATCTAATCGGGGCAACATGAGATACTTACTTTCGCTGGTTAATCCCAAAATAGCTGTAATAACGGACATTACCCAGCGATATTTGGAGGCTTTTGACGACATGGAGGAATTAGTGGACGAATACGACTATCTAGTTAGTCAGATAGACAATGATAGCTTGGTGATTTTAAACCACGATAATCTAAAAGTCAGAGAGCTGACTAAAAAAACCAAGGCGGAAGTTTGCTTTTTTAGTTTAGAAGGCGAAGCTTCCGGTCAAAGTGGTCAATCAAATTTTTGGTCGGCTAGTATTATAAAAGAAGAAGGCAAACAACAAGTAAAAATTTGGCACCAGGCGAAACAACAAGAATATCAAATTAACCGTCCCGGCGACCAGCATGTTTGCGCTTTACTGGCGAGCTTGATTATTGAAGAAAAAACAGCGAAATTGAGCCATGATTAAAATCATAAAAAAAGATAAAAAAACTAAGCGCCGAGTGGGCGAGCTTGATACCAGAAGAGGAGTTATCAAAACTCCCTTTTTTATGCCGATTGCGACCAAGGGGGCGGTAAAAAGTTTGACGCCGGAAGATTTAAAAACTTTGGGCGCCCAAATAATTTTAGGCAACACGTATCACTTATGGTTGAGGCCGGGAACGGAGATTATAAAGAAGGCTGATGGATTGCATAGATTTATGAATTGGCCGGGGCCAATTTTGACTGATTCGGGAGGTTATCAGGTTTTTTCGCTGGTAGGAAAGATCGGAGCGCGGCAAGTCGCCTCGCTTCGGGCAACCACGCCATCCCTGTCCTCGCTGGTGCGAGGACGCCGCCCTGCGCTCGACGACTTGCCGCGCTCCGAATCGGCTTTCGTCAAAATTTCTGACGCCGGTGTGGAATTTCGTGACCCAGTCAACGGCGATAAATATTTTTTAACGCCGGAAAAATCCATAGAGATTCAGCTGGCGCTGGGAAGCGATATTATTATGGTGTTGGATGAATGTCCGGCCTTTCCTTGTACTCGCGAACAAGCAGAGGTCGCGGTAAGGAGGACTACTGATTGGGCGAAGCGTTGCAAAAAATATTTTGAACTAAAAACTAAAAACCACAAACTAAAAACTGATAAGCCTCTGCTTTTCGGTATTGTTCAGGGTGGAATTTATAAAGACCTGCGCGAGCGCAGCGCGAAAGAATTATTGAACATTGGCTTTTCCGCCCAAGGCGGACCAGCCTCGGGCTGGGATGGTTATGCCATTGGCGGCGTGGCGGTGGGGGAGCCTCGCAAATATTTAAAGACAGTGCTGGAAGCCACTCTGCCATTATTGCCGGAAGATAAACCCAGATACTTGATGGGCCTTGGCAAGCCCGAAGAAATTGTGTCAGCGGTCAATGCCGGTATTGATATGTTTGATTGTGTAATCCCGACGCGGGAAGCCAGGCATGGAAGACTCTATAAATTTTCAAGTACCAATTTTCAATTTTCAAAAAAGAAATTCTATGAGACGCTGCAAATAAACAATAGTAAGTTTGCTAAAGATTTTTCACCGATTGATAAAAAGTGTGCTTGCTATACCTGCCAGAATTATTCCCGCGCCTATTTGCATCATCTATTTAAAGTTGGCGAACCGCTTTCTTTGCGGCTAGCCACGATTCATAATTTACGGTTTTATTTAGGATTGATGGAGGAGCTAAGGAAATGATAATTTTTCTCCCCCTTTTGAAGGGGGAGATTAAGAGGGGGTTAAAAAATGAACAACGAAATTTTTAACCAGAAAAATCACAAAGACGTAAGGAGGCGACTGAGGAGCCAAATGACCAGATCAGAGATTATGGTTTGGTTAAGAATAAAGAATAAACAATTAGGGTATAAGTTCCGACGGCAATACGGTATTGGCAAGTATATAGTTGATTTTTACTGTCCAGAGAAGGAGCTAATTATTGAAATAGATGGCGGAATACATTTTTACGAACGGAATATTGAAGCTGATAAAATAAGAGAAGAATATTTCAAGAAATTAGAATTGACTATAAAAAGGTATACAAACTTAGATGTGATTAAAAACCTAGATAATACTTTGGAGGACTTAAGGCAAGCTTTAATGTAATCATAACCTCACCCTAGCCCTCTCCTTCAAAAGGAGAGGGAAAAGTAAAATTATGCCTAGTGAAAAACGACAATTTGGCGATAAGGGAGAGGAAGCGGCGGTCAACTATCTAAAAAATAAGGGCTATAAAATAATTGACCGAAATTACGCTTGTCCCAAATTTGGCGAAATTGATATTGTGGCGGCTAAAATGGAAGGCCGGCTTTTTGCCAAAACAGCGGTGTTGGTTTTTGTGGAAGTCAAAACAATCAAGGGGAATGGCACAGACTTGGCGGTTGCGCTAGCGGCTCAAAACGTTCATTATCATAAACAGCAACGCCTGATTCGGACGGCTAGAATTTATTTAAGAGATAAAAAAATTCCGCCCACTACTCTTTGGCGAATTGATGTAATCTTGGTGATTTTAGATGGGGTAGGCAATTTAGTAAAAATTGAACATTTAGAAAGCGCGGTTTGGGGGAGATAAAATTTGTACAATCCGACTATACGAATTTTACTGCACGTAGTCGGAGTGCGTGCAAATTATAAAAAAAACCGTCTAGTTGGGCGGTTTTTTAAATTGAGCGGCGACCTCGCTGTTATCAAACTCCTGGCAGTCGGAGAGTGAAAGGGGGGCGAGGTCGCCGTCAGGTAATAATCAAAAGAACAATGAGCCTGCCAAAGGCGATGTCTCGGGGAGTAGGGGCTGGAGGCCATTCCCCTTTTTCTCCAAACTTTCTTCATCGCCCCGGCAGGCAAAACGGTTCGCGCGCGCATGCGTGTCTTATTGGGGAATGACGGTAACCCCTCAAGGTCTAGCTCGATAGTCAAGGACCGGCTGACCCAACCGATTCTTTGCCCGGTGAACGCTTAATTAGCAGGAATTGAAGGGGCTGCACGAACTTGGCGCCATCCATTCGCCCAGATATGATACCCAGCTATCCGGCCAATCAGTTTGTTTTTGCTTAGGGTGCCCGACCACCCCGCGAACCATCTTTTAAATAACGTATGGCTATTATAGCAATGAAATTTGGCTTGTCAAGAGAAGGAGGGAATGATATGCTTTGATTATAAAATGTGCTTTATATTGTCATTCTGAGGGTGCGACCCGAAGAATCTTCTCGCAGAAAATGACCTGCTTCGACTCGTCGAAGACGAGGCGAGCAAATTTCCCTGCCTACCGGCAGACAGGCAATGACTAATGTCAAATAAAATCTCAAATCCCAATGTCAAAATGAATTCTTTGG
>CAZYIG010000044.1:0-7006 GCA_964647205.1 uncultured Candidatus Saccharibacteria bacterium
AACTCACCCATCTCTGCCAGTCGGCACGCATAGCCCCATTCGTTGTCGTACCAAGAAATGACTTTGATTAAGTTTCCTTTGCTCATTGTTAGCGCTAAGTCAACGATGCTAGAATTTGAGTTACCTTTAAAATCCATGGAAACTAATGGTTCGCTAGATGTGGCTAGAATATTTTTTAAAGCGCCGGCCTCGGCATCAGTGAATAACTTATTTATCTCCTCGGCAGTCGCCGATTTTTTTGTTAAGCAAACAAAATCGGTAATGGAAACAGTTGGCGTTGGCACGCGCATAGCAAAGCCATCAAGCTTGCCGTCAATTTCGGGAATGCATTTGCCGAGCGCCTTGGCGGCACCGGTAGAAGTTGGGATAATATTTTGGCCGGCTGCTCTGGCCCGGCGCAAATCCTTGTGGGGCAAATCTAAGATTCGCTGGTCGTTAGTATAGGAATGAACAGTAGTCATAAATCCTTTTTCAATAATGAAATTATCATTTAAAATTTTAACAATTGGCGCTAGGCAGTTAGTGGTGCAAGAGCCCATGGAAATTATTGTTTCGACTTTATATTTATCAGCGTTAACACCTAAAAGATAAGTCGGAATTTCTGGAGAATCTGATGGCGCCGAGAGTATTACTTTTTTGGCGCCGGCGGTAATATGTTTTTGGGCGCCTTCTAATTTAGTAAAAAGTCCAGTGCATTCTAAAACCACATCCACTCCTAATTCTTTCCACGGTAAATTGGCCGGATCTTTTTCAGCTAAAATTTTTATGGTTTTGCCACCAAGCTTAGCTTGGCTTGAGCCGCGCTCAGCGCGGCCGTCGATAATCAAATTATTACCTTCTACTTTCACTATTTTGTCATAATGCCCATAAGTAGAGTCATATTGCAAAAGATGCGCGAGTGTTAGCGCGTCGGTTAAGTCATTAATCGCTACAACTTCAACACTGGGGTGTTTGTCTAAAATTCTTCTTAAGGTTGGTCGGCCGATTCGGCCGAAGCCATTAATTGCAATTTTTATCATAAAAATTTCTCACTTTTTAAAAAGAGGGAATAAAAAAATTATGGAGTTAATTGAATCCCTGTTTTTTCAGCGAGTTGTAGAATCCATTTTTCCAAACGATTTACTTTATTTGATAGCATTAGCATTTCTTGAAAATAACCATCGGCTTTTTTGGCATAGCCATCAACGGCGGTTAGCATATCGGAAAAATCTTTTTTATATTCATCTTTAAAAGACGAAAAATCTTCTTTGGTAGCAAAGACTTCTCTTTGGGCTTCTATTATTTTTTGGATGTCTTCTTGGGTTAACATCTTTTTATTTTAGTATATCATTTACCAAAGACTGGTCAATTACCAGCTTCCGCTTGAGCCTCCTCCGCTCTTCGACCTCGCTCAGGGTAAACTACTAAAAATAGGATAATTTTTACCAACCTCCAGAGCTGCCACCGCCACCGGAAGAGCCGCCGCCAAAACCACCAAAACTACCACCGCTAGAACCGCCACCAAATCCTCCACCGCCTCCGCCAAAGCCACCAATCCACCAAGGAAAACGCGTGCCATTTGATTTATGCTTTTGGTAATTTTTTGAAACGAAATAATCTAAAAATAGACCTAGCGGCGTAAGAACTAGAATAGCAATTAATCCAATAATCCAAGTAAAAATGAAAATTAGCGCTATGCCAATAATTGCGCCGATAACTCCCCCGGCCCACCATGATTTTGAACGAGCCAAGATTGAGCCGAGCCAAATAAAAATAAAAAGACCAAACCAAAAGAAATTTTCAATAGCTCCTAAGCTCCATTTTTTGCTGGAGCTGGGTTGCTCTGATGGAACGTATTCACCCTTAGTAGCGGCTATGATTTTATCAACCGCGCTACTAATGCCACCATCATAATCACCAGCCTGAAAAGCCGGGCGCATTATGTTTTGAATAATCCAATAACTTTGTGTGTCGGTTAGAGCTCCTTCCAGGCCATAGCCGATTTCAATTTTCATTTTTTTGTCTTCTTTTGAAATCAAAAGTAAAATGCCGTTATCTTTACTATCCTTACCAATTTTCCATTCTTCAAAAAGTTTAACGGCAAAATTTTCAATGGTATCGCCAGCCAAAGAATTAATAGTAACGATTGAAATTTCATTGGAGGTGTCTTTTTCAAACTGAACCAGTTTTTGCTCCAGTGCTTGTTTCGCGGTGGCGCCAATCATATTCGCAAAGTCATTAATAAAGCCTTCTGGAGAATTGGGAGAAGAGTAGGCGAAAACAGGCAAAGCAAAAAAGAATATTCCGAATACGGTGAGTATTTTTTTTATCAAACTAGATGTCATTCTGAGCGAAAGCGAAGAATCTGATTACTTAATGATAAATGACGAATACCAAATGACTAATTAATGACAAAATCCAAAATTCAAATTTTTGACATTGGACATTAGGATTTTATTTGTCATTAGTCATTGGAAATTGGTCATTCTCTTATGAAAAGATTCTTCGGCCCACGGCCTCAGAATGACTAATAAGTCTATCACGAGCTTCTTAGAACTCCACTTTTGGCGCATTTTCCGCTCCGTTAGCGGCTTCAAAATAAGTTTTAGCTGAAAAGCCGAACAGGGGGGCAATAAAGCTACCCGGTAATTGGATTATTTTAGTATTGTAGGTTTTGACTATTTCATTATATCGGCCTCGTTCGGTGGCAACACGATTTTCTGTACCAGCCAACTCCACCATTAAACTTTGCACTGTATCAATGGATTTTAATTGCGGATAATTTTCCATGATGGCCAGTAGTCGTCCAAAAGCCCCTTCAACTTGACTGGCCGCGGCGGCTTTTTCATCAGTGGTTTGAGCACCAGCATACCGAGACCTCGCATCAGCCAAGTCGCTAAAAATTGTTTTTTCTTGACTCATTGCCCCCTGAACCGAACTGACTAAATTAGGAATTAAATCTAAGCGGCGCTGGAATTGATTTTCAACTTGCGCCCATTGACTTTTAACCCCTTGGTCTAGACTGACAAGGCCGTTATAAAACGACCAGAAATAACCGCCGACTAGAATCACAACGGCGGCAATTATTAGTAAAATTCCTATAGTTTTGTTCATAAATTTATTATCCGACACTAATTCACTAATTGGCACGAATGTCACGAATTTAAAAATTTATTAGTGTCATTCGTATGTGATTGGTGTATTGGTGTCGCTTTATTATTCTTTAATTTTTAATAATTTTACGATTTTTTCTTTATTAAAGCCAATAACGATTTGACCATCAATATCAATAACCGGCACGCCCATTTGGCCGGATTTATCAATCATTTCTTGCAGGAATTCTTCTTTTTCCGAGACATCAATACTTTTAAACTCAACTCCTTTTTCGGTTAAAAATTTCTTTAGCGTCACGCAATAAGCGCAAGCCGGGGTGGAATAGACTTTTATCACTTGTTTTTTGTCATCCTGAACGAAGTGAAGGATCTATTCTCCAAATTTCTAATTGCTCTAATTTCTAATTGACCTAATCAATGCCTAATGTCCAAATTTTAAAATTTAGAAATTGGGATTTGATTAGAAATTAGGTTAATTAGGAATTAGAAATTCGTAAATAATAGATTCTTCGGTCCACGACCTCAGAGTGACATTTTATTTATTTAACTTGCTTAAGATACTCGTATGCTGACAGTGCTGCTTTGGCGCCTTCGCCAGCGGCAATAACTAATTGTTTATATAAAATATTAGTTACGTCCCCTGCCGCAAAAATTCCCGGTTGCGAAGTAGCATTAGTCAAATGGTCAATGATAATTTCTTTTTTCTCATTTAATTTTACCACGTTATTTAAAAAATCTGAAGAAGGGGCAGAGCCTATCTCAACAAAGATTCCATCAACGATTATTTCTTTTGTTTCACCTAATCCATTATGCTTAAAAACTAAGCTTTTAACGAATTTTTCACCCTTTACTTCCAGCGGTTCGCAATTATTGAATATCGTTACTTTTTCGCTATTTTTTATTTTTTCCTGCATTTGGATATTCGCCCCTTTCATTTCCGGATATTTATTTAGCAAATAAACTTTCTTAGCATATTGGGTTAGTTGCCAAACAGCATCTTGCCCGGCGTCGCCCGCACCAATCACTGCCACTGTTTTATTTTTATATAGAGGCGCGTCGCAAGTGGCGCAATAAGTTATGCCCTTGCCTTCAAATTCCTTAGCTCCAGGCACTTTTAGTTCCCGATAGGACTTGCCCGTCGTTGCAATAATTGTTCTGCTAGTAAAGTCACCCTGGTCAGTTGCAATAACAAAGGAGTTAGGATCTTGGGTTTTTATTTCTTTAATATCAATCCCCTCTTTTATCTCAATTTTAAATTTTTTGGCATGATCACGGAACTTTTCGATTAAATCAACGCCCGAAATTTCCGGAATACCCAAATAATTCTCAACCCTGTGAGCTTCGGTAATTTGTCCGCCTAAATCTTCGGTTAGAATTAGGGTTTTTAGTTTCTTTCGGACAGAATAAATTGCGGCTGAAAGTCCGGCCGGACCGGCGCCCACTATAATCAAGTCGTATACCATAATTTTTTATAAGCTGTCATTCTGAGCCCGTAGGGCGAAGAATCTTTAAAAATACGAAATTCGAAGCACTAAATCCTAAACAAATTCAAAATTCAAATCTTCCAAATCATAAACGGGTTTTGGATTTTGGTCATTTGGTGATTGGAATTTGTTTAGAGTTTAGGATTTCGGATTTTTTATTCTCCATCTATACTCACCAATCTCCAGCTATCTCCTTTGATTTTTCTAATTTCTATTTTCTTTATCGGCATTAGTAACTTAATATTATACTCCAAATTAGTCGGCGTAATCCCTTCGCCGTGTTCAATAATATCGCCCAATTCTAACACGATCTCGGTTATTTTGCCTAGACTGTTTTTTTTGGCATGCTTTTTAGCAATTTTGACAATTTGATCAGCTAAATGAAAATCGTGCATTTTAAAAATGTAAAATGTAAAAATCAAAGTTAAAAATTATTGTATCGCTTTGCGATTTATTTAATAAATCCTGCTTTACGGGATACCAAAACTTTACATTTTGAGATTTAAACTTTAAATTAATTTTTAGTGTGTCGCGCAGGTTATGCAAGGGTCATAGGCTCGGATTAGCATTTTTATTTTTTCTTCAATTTCTTTTTTGGCTGTTTTTTTATCCATAATGCTGGGCAGATATTCTCCCAGGTCTTTTTCTAGGCGAGCCATATTCTGGGCGGTGGGAGTGATGATATTGCAGTTTATAATCTTCCCGCGATTATCTATTTCGTAAAAATAATACAGAGTGCCACGCGGCGCCTCAATGGCGCCGGTGCCAGAAGCTGTTCCCTTGATGCTTTTTAAACGGGCTTCAATTAGCTCCTCTTTTTCTTTCAGATCGTTTTTTGACAGGTCTTTCATCAAAACTTGGTGGAGCAGTTTTTTTGCTTCCCCGACGCAATGAATCAATTCAATGGACTGAGCCAGAATATTGTAAAAAGGATTAAAAGACGGCCAAGTTGTTTTGATTGACTTTAATCTTTTTTTCGCTTCCGGATTTAATTGGTTGGCATTATTGTTAATTCTTGACAGGGCGCCAACCATAAACGGTTTCCCTTGATAATATGAATGCTTTATAACGCTATTTCGCAGTTGATATTCTTGGACAATCTTTAAAAAATCCGCTGGACTTTCTTTGTCTTCACCGGAAATTTTTACTAAATCGCCGTAAAAGGCATACTCTTTCGGATGATTTAAGCTGACGTAGGAAGCGGCTCTGGTAAATTCCGGATATTTAAGGCTCAAGAATAAGCTGGCTAAATCCTGGGCGCTTTTTAAGGCTCCATCGCATTTGGCAAAAATTACCGCCAACTTCTTTTTGTCCGGCATCTTTAAAAATCCACCGATGGTCGGGGTTAAGGGATGAATTGAGCGCCCGCCAATAATCTCAATAATTTTATTGCCAAAACCTCGCAAGACCAGAGCATCTTTAGCGCGTTTGGGATATTTTTTAATTAAATCCAAATCATTCTTAGTGCCAAAAAAATCAGACAAAGAGAAAAAGAAAAGATGCAGGGCATGGCTATTAATAATTTGTCCCATCATCATTAATTTGCGAAGTAAAATAGTTCTGACAGAAACTTCGATATCCAAAGCCTTTTCCAGGGCCTTTAAGCTGGTTAAATTATGAACTACGGGACAAACGCCGCAGATCCGGGCGCCAATTTGCGAAACTTCAAAAATACTGCGATCACGCAAAATTCCCTCAAGAAGTCTAGCTCCCTCTTGAATGTCTATTCTGGCTTTTTTGACTTGGCCATTAATAATGTCGGCCGTAAAACCGGCATGGCCTTCAATTTTGGCAATGTGGTCAATCTTAATATGCATTTTGGGTTGCCTTACTTAATTGTTTCTCCATTTGGATAGAAATCAAATTCAGTTTGATTCACCGGCGCGATTTTAGTCCAATCATATTTTAAGCGATTAAAAGCCGTCGCGGTTTCAATCCATCTTTTCTGGCCGTTTTCCAATTTATAAACCTTAAAACCAGTTTCTAATTTTATCAGAGTATTATCAGGATAAGAAAGAACGTCTAGAGGGTCTACCATTACAACATCTTCCCATTTATCATTGTAGGAATCAAAGATGGTCACACTTGGAATATGACGTTTCATACTGGATTCGGTAATGTAATAGACTTTCTCATCTCCCCAAGCCCGGATTAGCTTAATTCGCTCATATTGATCCAAATTCGCCGAATTGACTGATTCAATGTCATTCCAATCCAAGCCCTGTTTATTGAACGCTTCAATTGAGGGAACCCAGATTTTTTTATTATCAATTATTTTGTAAACTTTACCGTCCGGACCCCTTAAAAGTTTGATACTGTAGTTAGGAAAAGAATCCAAAGTTTCTTGGGAGACTACCTTAACGTCGGCCCACTTATAGCCGGCTTGGTTAAACTCGGCGGCGGTTTGAATCCATTTTTTCTGGTTGTTAA
>CAZYIG010000045.1:0-2870 GCA_964647205.1 uncultured Candidatus Saccharibacteria bacterium
GGCAACGTCGGCATCGGGACGACCAGCCCCTCCGTAAAACTTGCTGTTGGCGGCGTAGCGGGCAACGTAACCGGCCACGCCTACTTTACCGGCGGTCTTGGAGTAGGTGCAATTAATACTAGCGCCGGCACCTTGCATGTTACGGGCCAATGTATAACCGGTGATACTCTTTTGCCGATTCGCCGACGCCGGAGACGCCGTTCCGTTGCCGATATTGGCGGGCCTTCTGGCGGCGGTCCCGATGGGGACAATGGGACGGAGCTCAACGACGGACAATTTCGGCACTGGGACGAACTGCTCGTTCCAATTCGCGATATATTGCCCGGAGATGAGGTTTTATCCCTCAATGAGGCCGAGAACACGTTTGAGTATCATCGCATCAACGGTCTGTTGGATATGGGCGTGCAAGAAGTTTTTGA
Source organism: uncultured Candidatus Saccharibacteria bacterium (assembly GCA_964647205.1). Classification (GTDB taxonomy): domain Bacteria; phylum Patescibacteriota; class Minisyncoccia; order Portnoybacterales; family GWB1-42-6; genus CAZYIG01. Next base: position 420 of record CAZYIG010000045.1, read on the forward strand.
GCTAAGAACAAAATCGGGCAGAGTTATCAGAACTACGGCGGAGCATCCATACCTAGCTAAAATTCTAAATTCTAAATCCTAAATCCTAAATTCTAAACGAATCACAAAATTTAAAATCGAAAATTCAAGCAAAAAAATGTTAAAAATCTGGTCGAAAATTAAAGATTTCTATATCACGAACTCACAACGGGAGCGAGAAATTTCCGATAATCGTGAGATTTCATTGTTGCCAAATCGTGAGATGAGAAACAAAAACACCGCTGTTGCCAGCGATGTTAATGATGAATCTCGGAATGATCCGATGAACCATGGGTTGGTACTTGCTAATAGTATAGCAGAGCAAAAAAACTTGTCAAGTGTTAAAGAATCTTTCAAAGGCCGTGGACCCGCGGGGAATCGAACCCCGGAGACCATGGTACCAACCCAAGGCTCGAACCATTCCGGGCCCACGGCTCCATTATTATATCAAAAAAATTCCGTGTTGTCCTTGTCTTGTCCCTATTGCTCCTCTAGGAATTTCGTCAAACGCGGCACGCGGCAGAAAAAAGGCGGCAAAGTGCAACTATATATATGTAATGACTGCCAGCGCACTTTTACGCCCGCCTGGACGAAAAACCGCCAGCATGGCTGGTCAACGATGCTTGAAGCGATTAGTTATTATAACTTGGGTTTTTCGCTGGCGCAGACTTGCGATATTATGAAACAAAAATTCAACATTGAGGTTCAGCCTTCCACGATTGCAACTTGGGTTGAAGATAATAAAGAAATTTGCGCTTATCACCGGATGCGGGATTTCGCCGTCAAACATTTTTCTCCCTATGAGGTCGTGGAAACTTGCACCTTGGCGCACCGCCAGCTTTATCGCTTTCGTTATCATCACGCGAAAATCAAATATATTATGGAAGATGATTTTAAGCATTATAAATTTTATCCGCTCAAAGAATGGTTAGATAATGTGACAACCGAAACCCCGCATCAGTATTTTTCCGAGGGCTTGCGGATGTCTGAAGTGGGGACTGGGAGACAAAAGGAACAAGATACAATGTCGGATGGGACCGCCGCCAAAGGCGATGGCAATTTCGGCAGCGGGACGCTTAAATTCAGTAAAACCGAAATGATTGTCCGCAGTAAAGAAAATTACGCCACGAAGCTAACCGAGCTAGTTTTTAAAGGAGTGAGCGAAAACAAGGCGCGCCATGAAGCTTTGCAAAGATTTTTAATCGCCAATGATACAGTAACGGTCGCCACCGAAGTGCCGGTGTATATAAGAAGAGAGGATTTGGCGCATATGCAGACGCAGCTTGGTTTTAAAATATATTTTAAAACCAAGCTGCCAGGTACCGCTTCCGACATTGTCAGTCCTTCTGGAAAGCAGTCCCAAAAGAAACAAGATGCTCAATTTCGGCAAGAGACAGGCGCCAAAGGCGATGGCAATATCGGCACGGATACGCTAGTCGAGATGAGCTCTGACGAGCTCCCTCGACTAATAACCGGCCATATAGACTTTCTGCAAATCCGCAACGGTTCGGTACATATTTTGGATTATAAAGGCAACGCGGCCAAGGAGCGGCCAATCGAACAGCTGACTTTATACGCCTTAGCCTTGTCTCGCTTAACCGGACTTCGATTATTCTATTTTAAATGCGCTTGGTTTGACGAAAAAGACTATTTTGAATTTTTCCCCTTGCACGTAGTTTACAAGCCCAAACGCGGACGGAGAAAAATTTACACCAAAGAGGGAGTCTATAATATGAACGAAAATATGAATAAAATGGAAAGTTTACGTCCGATAGATGAGCACAGATCGAAAGTAAAAATAGGAACGCCTAATTTTTAGCGAATATGATAAACAAATATTTAAAAGGAAAAATTATTGTGATGATTGACGCCGCTAATTTAGAGCAGTCGCTTAAATCATTAAATTGGTGGATTGATTATTTAAGGTTGCGTTGTTTGTTTGACGATGGCCGGTTAACGGAAATTCGCTATTATTGCGTTCATCATTACGCGCAAAATCAAGACGCCTTTTTTACTTTTTTGAAAAAGAATAAATTTTCTCTTATCACCAAGCCCTTAAAAATTATTAAGCAGGCGGATGTAGAGAGGGGAGATATTAGAAAAGCCAATTTTGATGTGGAAATTTCAGTTGATGCGTTGGAGTTTCAGGATAAATTTGATACATTGGTTTTATTTTCCGGCGACGGCGATTTTGCTTATTTACTTGAAAATTTAAGAAGAAAAGGCAAAATTGTTTTGGTCATTTCCGCTAAGCATCATATCGCCAAAGAGTTAATAGTTAACAGCGATAAATATATTGATATTAAAAAATTAAGATCATATTTGGAGAGAAACAAAAAAGCCCGTCTTTTACAACGGGCGGTTGATAACGGATTTTCATCCGCACCTCAATCATAGCAGAACCGCTGGACTTGTCAAGGGGGGCGGGACAAA
>CAZYIG010000045.1:2880-6969 GCA_964647205.1 uncultured Candidatus Saccharibacteria bacterium
TCTATAAGCCCGGCCGGGGACGGAAGAAAATTTATACCAAAGAGGGGGTTTATGATATGAACGAGAAAATGAATAAAATGGAAAGCTTGCGGCCGATATATGAAAATTGTAAAACGGTGATAGGGAAACCAAACTTCTAATAATTTAAAATTTAAAAATCAAAATGGAAAATGACAGTGTAAAATTTAAAAATGAATTCAAAAAACGGCTATATAGCTGGGTTTTACGGTTAATAAAATTTATTGACAAGCTTCCCAAAGATTCTGTTTGTTTGGTTATGGGTAAACAGTTGTTAAGAAGCGGCACCAGTGTTTTGGCTAATTATGTTGAGGCTAATTCTGCCAGCTCCAAGAAAGATTTTACTAATTTTTTTACGCACGCCTTAAAATCCGCTAATGAGTCAAAAGTTTGGCTGTGTCTGCTTCGCGATACCGATAAAGGAGACAGTAAAGAATTGGACTATTTGCTAGACGAACTAGTCGAGGTGGCCAATATAATAGCAACAAGCATTCTGACTTTAAAAGGCAGAAAATAACTTTATATTTTTAATTGTCATTTTGATTTTTGAGATTTACATTTTACATTTCTATAAAATCCATGGAATATTACAATAAAAATAAATTTGCGAATTTCCCCAAAAAACCGGTTAAAACTTTCCAAGATTTGGATGTTTATCGGCTGGCGCTGGAAGCTAATGTGTTTATTGTGCGTTCCTTTGCCGATATTGACAGGTCTTCTGACAAATTGTCCCAAGGGGACAAAAAACAATCTCGGAAGGGGACAGTTTCAAAAGAAATGGCAATTTCGGCATCGGAACGCGGCAACGTCGGCATCGGGACGGTAATCCTAGACACCCTGATCAACTGCGCCTGCTCAATTCCGCATTTGATTGCCGAAGCTCACTCCTTCCGTTTTGGCTCGCAGAAAGAATGCCTGATTTTGCTGGAAAAAGTGATGTTAAATTGCAACAAAATGGTGGTTTACCTGGATCAGACGCGCGATATTTGCGCCACGGGAGTAACGGTGGAAAAATTTGAAGAATTGCAGAAAAAATACTTGCTTATCCGGCGGAAAGTCTTAAATCTTCAGCGGTCATGGCAAAAATATATGGACGTCCCGCTGCCGAAATTGCCAGCGCGTTAAGCGCGGGGGACAAAAAACAAAAAATATGAAGACGGAATGGTTAAAAGTTAAAAATCTAAAAGTTGGTTCACAAATCGCGGTTTGCGACCGTCCCGCTGCCGATGTTGATTTTGCGTTGAGCGCAGAGGACGATGTCCCATCGGGACAGAACTCAACGTCGGACAATATCGGCACTGGGACGCTAGTTTGGGATGAAATTGTGTCCATTGAAAGTGTCGGACGCGAGCAGGTCTATGACATTGAAGTTGAAGGCACGCATAATTTCGTGGCAGGACATTTACTTAATAAAAATACAAAACAAGCTCTTTCGCTGGAAGAAGAACAGCTTTATCTCGGCGACAGGCGCTTGCCCCGTGGAATGGAGCAACGCGGCATTCTTTACGGGGGTATCGTGGCGCATAACACTTATATCGGTGGAAATTTAGGCATCGGCACCACCACTCCGGCTTGGAATTTACAAGTGGCTGGTACCCGGCCATCGCTCGCTCTGTCAGATACCTCATCTAGCGCTGATAATAAAACTTGGCTCTTCTCCTCCATGGGCGGGAATATGTATATCGGCACTTCCACCGATTCCTATGCAACAAGCACTCCATCAGCGCTGACGATTTTGAATAATGGCAATGTCGGGATTGGCACGAGTTCGCCGTCCAAAAAATTATCCGTCAACGGTGGAATCTACGCGACCGCCGCTTCAGTTTTTGCTTCGTCGGTGCAAATTGACGGTCCGCTGAATGTTGATGGAAACTTCAGCGTAGTGACTGATGTTCTGACGATTGATTCGGCTTCGGGTGATTTAACTTCTAACGGCACGGGCTGGTTCAAGACCGATTTGAAAGTTGATGGCAACGCCACGACGACGGGAATTTTGAATGTTGATGGCGCGCTGAAAGTCGGCGGAAACGCCAACATTACCGGCACGGCGACGAGTACCGATAACCTCGGCACGGGCGGAGATTTCTACGCAGTGGGGAGTATGACGGCGGGGGGGAATATAATAACCAGCGGAGTTTTCCGCGCCTCGGGCGGTTCGCAAATTTTGCCGTCTTACACTTTTGCCGACGACTTAAACACCGGTCTCTTTCGCGCCACGACCGATGAACTAGCCTTCACCACCGGCGGAACCGAACGGGCGCGAATTGATGACACAGGAAATTTTGGCCTTGGCACGACTTCGCCCTACTCTCTGTTCTCTATCTCTAATTCGGCCAGCACCGCAATCAACACGCCGCTGTTCACGATTGCTTCCACGACTGCCGGAACCGCGACCTCAACTTTATTTACCATTTTGGCTGGCGGGAATGTGGGCGTGGGGACGGCTTTGCCAATTCAGCCCTTAACCGTCATCGGGCATTGCGTGACGGGCGACACGAAACTGCGCCGCCGGCGGAGGAAATCAAAAAAATCCAATTTGTTGACGTCCGACGTCGGTAGTCTTGCAGACGATGACTATATTTACGACGAAGTCCAAATTAAAGATGTTCAGCCCGGCGACGAAATAGCGTCGCTGGACGAAACCACCGGCCGGATTGTTTGGAGCCGAGTGAATGGACTTTTGGAGATGGGAAAGAAAGAGATATATAAGCTCACGACCGCTTCCGGCAAGACAATCAGAACGACGGCGGAACATCCGTACCTTGTCTCGCCGAAGTCCAGCCTTGGCGGGATGAAGGAGGATTTGGCGCAAACAGGCACGATTGGACAAAATAAATTTAGCAAACCGAGAATCGGCGTGTTTGTTGATGGCGCCAATATGTTTTACGCGCAAAAGAAAAATGGCTGGCGGGTTGATTATGAAAAAATCAAGAAAATTTTAAGCCGCAGTTTTGAGGTGGAATTTATTAATTATTACGCCGCATTGCCGGCCGAAGAGGATAGCGCTTATGTCGACTCCGTCAAGTTTTTTGATAAAATTAAAAAAACGGTTGATTTAAAGTTAAAACCGCTTAAATATATTCGCAATGGCCTTGAGATAATAAAGAAAGGCGATGTCGATACAGAAATTGCTCTTGACGTGGCGCGGCAAATTGAGAATCTCGATGTTGTCGTTTTGATGAGCGGCGACAGCGATTACGTGGAATTGCGCAATTATGTTTTAGAAAAAGGCAAAAAATTTATCAGTCTGGGGTTTGAAAAAACAATGGCATGGGAATTAAAAATAGGCAAATATTTGCTGCTTGACGCCAAGCGGAATGAAATTGAATTAGGAGTTGACAAAAAAACAACTCCCGAGTTTGACCTCGGGAGACTGTTACTTTCTCTATTATATTCCTGTGGCAAATCTTTGTCAAGAGATGGTGCCGGACAACAAAAAAGCCCGTCTTTTGCAACGGGCGATAAAAGCAGTTTTATGACTGCAATGTTAAGTGTAAAGCAAGAAAATACTCTTGTCAAGGGGGGATTGTGGACAAAGGTGAGATATCTTAAAGCTGGCCAAAAAATCGCAGTGGCGGATTTGAAGTCCGACTTCGGGACTTCTTTGAAGTCGGACTTCGGTAGCATTGGCAGTAACGTCCTTTGGGATGAAATTACCAAAATTGAAATTCTCCCGCCCGAACAAGTCTATGACATTGAAGTTGAAGGCACGCATAACTTTATTGGTAATGATATTGTGGCGCACAACACCTATATTTCCGGCAATTTGGGAGTGGGCACCTCTTCGCCCATCGCTAAGCTTTCTGTCCAAGGCATAACAGGCATGACCGGCAATCTTTTAACTCTGGCTTCTTCCACCGGCGCCACTTTATTCAATGTTGATTCAGCCGGTCTCTTTAATTCCTACGCCACGACCGGCACCTCTACTGTTACTTCCAACTTGAATGTTCAGGGACAATTGCAAATTGGGACGGATTCTATCTATCTAAATAGCACAGCCACTTCCACTTTTGCGGCCGGCATTAATCTGGCTGATGGTTGCTTTGCCATTGACGGCGTCTGCGTTGGCGG
>CAZYIG010000046.1:0-1859 GCA_964647205.1 uncultured Candidatus Saccharibacteria bacterium
CAGCGGTCAAATCAAAAAAACGGAAAAAAATAGCAATTGCCATGATGATCAAAAGTAGGAATAAGGTTTTTTGTTTTAGGGTGGTTTTTAGGAGAGACATAAACCTATTTATATTCTACCATTTTTTTGCCTTATTAATATCCACAGAGACTATTGTTTATTCGTTTTTACGGATATGGTATAATAAACGTATAAAAGATTATGGGAGAAGCAGAGAAAATAGACATTTTATCAGCGCCGGAAGCCCCGGCCGCCGATAAACCGGAAACGATTAATTTAACGGATAATTTTGTGCAATTAGCGGCTTTGATTGACCGTAAGGGTTTTGATTTGCGAGGTAAAATAAAAAGATCTAAAAGCATTGATAAGCAGATAAAAGAGGAAATGCTTGGCTATGTTGATGAGGCGCTGGGAGTGCTTACTAATTTTAGGAGAGAAGGGGCTAGCAACAAATTAGCAAATGAAGCGGTAGATTGTTTTAATATATTGCAAGAAATGGGAGAAAAACATATTCTGGGGTTTGAAAAAAAACAAACAGAATATAACGGGAAAATTGAGGTGGAAAAATCAATGCCAAAAGAAGAAAACCAGCCAATTGAACTGGTGGGAAAAGTAAGCGATCCGGGACAATCGGAACAAAGAGAAAAACCGGAAGATGATAAAAATAAAGAAGCCGAGGAAGAAAGCCTCTTGGCAGAACAGCTAGAAGAACCAAATAATCAAAAAATTATGAAAAATAAAATAGAAGAAGTATCCGCTACTCGGACAATGCAGGAACAGCTGGCGGCTAAAAAAGACGCGATTGAAAAAGTTATTGTTTCGGGCAATCCGGATAATTCGGCAAGCAACCAGATAGAAGCGGAACAAAAGGCCGAAGAAGCAGTAGCAGAGAAGGCGGTGGAAGTTAAAAAGGAGGAAGTGACAGAGGAGGCGTCAAGTAAAAAAGATGTCAAACAGGCGATGGCCGGTGGCAACGTTAAAAATCCGAAAAAAGAACAGATTAAAATTGTAGACGTGGCGGGAGAGCAGAGAAGGGCGTCCGAAGAGAAAATAATGGAATTAGAGCAAAAATTGAAAGGGGCTTATGAAAAATCGAAAAATCCCAAGCACAGACATGAATTGACCAAGCCGGTTAAGGATGAGATTTTCAAGATGATTCAGGAACAGTATCCGGGATGGACGGGAAAAAGCGGCGAGGACAGAGTTAGCGGAGAAGTAATGAAGATTATTAAAAAAGTTGAAAGTCAAATTCAAATTGAAGAAAAAGAAAGAAGGGAAAGGGAAAAAGAAAAAAAAGAAAAATGGGAAGAGCTGAAAAAACAAGTGGAAGGAAGCTATAAATCTCTTTACGAAGATTATACGAATAAAGGGATACCGGTGCCAAAAGAAAAAAGCAAGCTGATTGATGGTCTCAAGGAAAATCTTCGTGGTATTTGGCCGCTTTGGCTGAAAGATAAAGAGGGAAAACCAATCAGGATGGGGGATTTTATTGAGGAATTAAAAGGAAAGTATCGGATAGAAACAAAAAAAGAAGAAGTGGCGGAAGCTGTTAAAAAAGAAGATTCACCCGAAGCAAAGCCGGCAGCGGCCACAATTGAGAAACCGGTGATGGCCGATGAACCAATGGAAAAGCCAACCGAGAAAAAAGTTAGGCCTCAGTCAATCGGGAGATCTAGGATAATTATTGAGAAAGACTTTTCTTCGGCTAGGAACGAAAGCCAGCAGAAAGAGGCGAGAAAAATTATGGAAGAAATAAAGAGAGAGAAAGAAGATAAAAAACGATTTGAAGATATTCAGAAAAAAATAGAAAAAGGAAAATTAATTAATGCCGCGAATGTTAAATTTGCGCTTGATTATGC
>CAZYIG010000046.1:1959-6962 GCA_964647205.1 uncultured Candidatus Saccharibacteria bacterium
CCAATCACGCCGAAAAAAATAGAAAAAGTAATAGCTGAAAAACCGGAAGCAAGAGAGGAAAAGCCAGCAGCGCCAGAAAGAAAAATAGAAACTAAAAAAACAGTTGAAGTAAAAAAGCCGGAAGCAGAAAAGAAAGAAGGAGTTGTAGAAACAAAAAAAACAGAAGAACTTGATGCCAAGTCGAATAAAGAGGCCAGGATGCTTGCCTTAATGGAGAAATATGGGGTTAAAAATTTGGAGGATTTAAAGAAAATGGGTCTTTAATCTAATAGCAGGAAGAAATAATCATAAAATAAATTTTATGAATAATAATGAAATGCCAAAAACAACCAATGATCAAAATCCACCCCAAGATAAGTCAGAAGCAGTGAGGCCGCCAGAAGAAATGGCCGAGCTTGCTGAATTAAAGGCTTTTTTAGAGGAGCAAGAATCTGGTAAGGGGAAAAGAGAACCATTAAAGATAACGCCAAAGAGCAGCGAAAAGCCAACTGAAGCTAGTTCTGATGCGAGTAAAAAAGATGAGATTAATTGGGATGAGTCTGCGATAGCCATTGCTGAAGGCGGGGGGAATAAGCCGGAGCCCAAATCGACTGACTTTGATAATTCTTCGGTTATTGCGGCGGAGGCGGGTGGTTCAGATGTAAAAATTAATGAAGGATTTAAAAATATATCGGAAAAGCCCAGCACAGCAGAAAAATCATCTGTTGAATCAGCCGAAACGATGAAAGAGTCTAAGGCAGAAATTAAAGAGATGATGGAAAAATCAGCCGAAAGACTAGCGGTGGCGCGTCAAGAAATGGTGGTGGCAATGAGATTAGCGGAAAAGGCTAATAAATCGGCAGATAAATTATCCGGTTGGAGAAAATTCTTTTTTCAGACTCAAGCAAAAATGGACAAAGAAGGAGCTGCGGTGACCGATCAAAAAATCAGGCAAGAAGAATTGGCTAAAAGAAAAGAAGAATTTAAGAACGCGTTAGCTGTCTATAGGAGAAATTTAATTGAAGACAAAACACAGCAATTGAAGATTACGCCGGAGAAAACAGAAGCAATAGAAAAATTAAAAATTCCGGCGGCGTTAACGGATTTAATAAAAGCCAGTGATTTAGAGTTAATGGCGGAATACGAAAAACAGAAAAAAGCAGCACCCGATAAAAATGTGCAGAAGGATAGAATGACTCCGGAACAGAAAACTGCTGCAGATTTCATTAACAAGTACAGATCTAATTACGAAAAAGCGCAGAAAAATAAAGAATTGGCTATAGAACGCTTGTCACATGCGCCGGAAATAGGCAATCAAAAAGCAGAAGAAGTTTACGCTAATATTGCGGCGCAAAGAAACTTGGAAGATTATGCCAGAGAGGTGGTTAATTTAACAACCAGTCAGGAGGCTATTGAGATTCATCTTTTAAAATATCAGCAAGAAATAGACGAGAAAAAGCAACTTGGCAAAGGGCAATATTGGGAAAAAATGAAAGAAAAGGGATTGGAAGCAGCGCAGTGGTATCGCAAGCAACCAATGAAGAATAAACTTTTGGTTTCAGTCGGATTGTTTGCTGGGGGCACTTTGGTTGGCGCGACTGGCGGTTTGATGGGGACGGCCGCTTTTGCCGGTGTTTTTGTTGGCAGATTGTCACAAAGAGTGCTTGGAGCGGCCGGTACTGGCATGGCTCTAGAAGCCTTGATGAAGCGCGCTCAAGAAGCGGAGGCGCGCAAGGATGTAGAAAAAAAGATAGATGGTAAATTTTTAGAATCGTTACAGAAAAATTTAGACGAAAGTAATAAACAATTGGATGAGGAATTGTTCAGAATTTTGGGCGGGAAAAAGACGCAAGAGCGGCGGCGCAATATTTTGGCTGGCGGTATGGCGATGATTATTGGCTCGGGCGCTTTAACTCAAGCCTTTGGCAATATAATTCCGACGGAAGCCAAGGAATGGGTTGCTAAAAAAGTTGGGATGGTTTTGCCGGGCGCTGGCGGTAAGGTTGGTGGTGGAATTTCAAGTGAAACACCAGGTGGCCGAATAGAACCAATAAATAATGATCCCAGTTATACCTTTGGAGAAAAACATCATTCTTGGGGCTCTGTTGATAAGCCAAGCGGAACTAAGGCAATTGAGACAATACAGAATTTAAAAATCAGTACTCGCGGGCCGGAAGGCGCAATCATTGACCATTTTAGAGCCAATCCCAAATTGGCAGAGACTTTTGGTTGGGATGGCAAAACAGATATTAGCAAATGGGCTGGAACTCGAGCGCATCAATTATGGCTAGAAAGCGTTAAAGGTGATTTGGAAAATCCTAAAATTATAGCCGAGCTAACCAAGCATGGTTATCAGGCAACTCCAGAAGATTATACCAAAGCTATGTATAAGATTGGCAAAGGGTTTGTAGAATTAGATCCACAGGGTCACATGCATTTGACTGACAATACAAGCTTTTTGAAAGGGATATCAGAAGCAACACTTTCGCCGTTGGACAAGGCGGATATGTCGGATGCTCTTACCACAGGCTCTGAAATTCCGAAGTTGAATGCTTCTGGAGTTTTGAACACTTCAGAAGTGATAACAGCTGAAGAACTAGTAATGCCAAAGGCAACAGAAACTTTATTGAATGCTGGAGAGGCAATGAATAATAAAATAAAAGAAGCGGTTGCCAGTTCATTTAAATCAGAAATTTTGACCGATGGGACTTTCAGGGCAGCGGAAAAAGTTTCACTGGGTAAAATTTTAGAAGCGGTGCCGCCCGAGGCCTACGAAGATAAATATGCTTTAAGCCGTTATTGGCACAGCCTAAGCGGAGCAGGCGTTAAAACGCCGGATTTGCCGGGGACCAGTTGGCTGGGATTAACCTATGATGATTTTAGAAAATATTCCGAGGTAGCGAAATTTTTAAGAGAAAAGGCCGGCGCTGGCACGGCGGAAAAACTAAAAGATATGACAGTGAAGGAATTTTTGGAAAAATATGGCGGAGAGTTGGGGAAGAAATAAGAGTTAGAAGATAATGAAAGCGATAGGATAGAAATTCAGAGTGAATAATTTTTTAAAAATAATAAAATAATAAAATAATAATTTTATGCCAACTCAACTTCAGCAAAATATTTTACAAGAATTAGGCATTGACCAAATGCCGCCAGAGCGGCAGGAAGAGATGTTAACGGCCATGACCGAAATTTTATTGAAACAGCTGACTTTACGGGTGCTGGGAGAATTATCAGAAGAAAAACGCCAAGAGTTTGAAGCGGTTTGCGCGGCTAGAGAAGAAGAAAAGGTAACCAAGTTTTTTAGCGAGAACGTACCCGGATATGAAACGGTTATTCAAGAAGAGATTGCCAAATTCAAACAGGATATGAAGTCAACGGTAGATACTTTGTTAGCAGCTTAAGTATTAACTAAAAACTAAAAATATGGCAATTCAAGAGACATCTTCTGTTTCCAAAACCAAAAAATTAGGTTTATTTGTAGTTGTTATTTTAGCCGGTTTATTTTTGATATTTTTCGCGATTACAAATTTAGTCAATCAGTCCGGAACTAATACAGCCGGAATAGCGTCAAAATCATCAGGAATGAATTTTTTAGGTCTGCCAAATTTTTCCGGAACCCAACCCTCTTCATCAGATAGCCGCTCTAGCGGAGAAAGTGGCGCCAGCGCCATTAGCGGAACAGCGGAACGCAAGGTTATTCAGACCGGTTCGTTAGACCTTTTGGTTAAGAGTGCGGAAAAAACCGCCAGAGACATTCAGGGTGTGGCCGAAAGGCTAGGTGGCTTTACAGCTAGCACGGATATCTATGATATTGGTCAAGACGCCAAAGCAGGTACAATTACCGTTCGCGTTGCAGGAGATAAATTTAATATTGCTTTTGATGAAATTAAAAAATTTGCGATTAAAGTAGAGCGAGAAAATTCTGATGCTCAAGATGTTACTGAAGAATATGTTGACTTGGAAGCTGCTTTGAAAAATCTTAGGGCGCAAGAAACGCAGTATTTGGAAATCATGAAAAAAGCCGAAACAATTGAGGATATTTTAAATGTTTCTAGCCACCTAGGCGAAGTGCGCGGTCAAATAGAGCAAATTGAAGGTCAGCTGAAATATTTGTCCAGACAAGTTGATATGGCCTCAATCACGGCGAGCTTAATTGAAGAAGGCGATGTCAAGGTTTTTGGTCTCAGCTGGCGGCCGCTTTATGTGGCCAAGCAAGCTTTGCGCAGCATGCTGGCCGGATTAGCCGATTATGTTGACTCAATGATAAATTTTGTTTTTCAATTGCCGGTAATTTTACTTTGGCTAGCGACCATTGGTTTGATTTTTATGGTGGGATGGAAGATATTGCGCTGGATTTGGAAAAAAATTAATAATTCTTAACTACGGATAAAATAATATGCCAGATCCATATCGCGAGGCTCCTGACCAATCAGCCGAAACGCCGTCTGTTCCTGTTTCGCCCATTTCGGCCGAACAGGAAATTTTAGAGTTAGAAAAAAAATTGGCAGCAAAAAGAGCGGTTCTGGGGACAGAGAAAGAAAAACCACTGGAGCAAATTATTGGCCAAGAAAAATCAACCATTTCATTGACGGCCCCACAATCATCATCAGCGCCAGCGGCACCATCTAATTTGCAAGTTCAAATCAAAGAAAAAGCAGGCGAACTTAAGCGCTATGAAAAGACTCAGCAGCTGAAAAGTTTAATTGATATCGCTTTTCAGAAAGGCATTTCTTACGCCGTGGATGTAGTCAAGGAAATGGATAACCCATTTTTAATGGATGAGTTGCATGATGTTTTAATTGATGAACTGCGCAAGGAGTTGATTGAGAGAGGAAAACTGGAAGAAATCTAGGAATTACTAATTTGTGCGAATTTTAGCGAATATAAAATGAATCAATTTGTCATCCTGAACGAAGTGAAGGATCTGTATTAATTTTCAATTTTCAATTTTCAATGAATGCTCTAATTCTCAAATGTTTGAAAATTTAGTCATTTGGTCATTGAGATTTCATTGTAAATTGGAG
>CAZYIG010000047.1:0-5233 GCA_964647205.1 uncultured Candidatus Saccharibacteria bacterium
AGACACATTTTTCTTAAACGGCCCGCTTCGACTCGAATCGAGGCGAGCCAGCCTCGCTCACTTGAGCATGGTCTTATAATAAAAAACCACCTTCGAATTTAATCAAAAGGTGGTTTAGTGTTCTAGCGCGACAGGAGCCTTTTTAAAAGATGTCTAATTTGCGGCCATCTCTTTTAGCCTTACTGCCTTCAAGTTGCCTTAGGAAGGCTTCTATTTGATCCAGGCGGTAGATTCTATACTTGTTGGCAGGATGACGATAAGCTTTTAGGCGTCCTTTCTTGTCCCAATTGCGAAGAGTGAGGGGAGTGACATGAAGAAGTTTGGCGGCATTTTTAATTGTGAGATATTTTTGCATATTTTTTGGAAGGATTAAATCTCTCTTCTTCTCCCTTTATAAAAGGGAGAAACTATTCATAACTTATCAATGTTTATTATAGTTTAATAATAGAATTAAGCGCAAGAGTAGTCAAGTGGATGAATCATTCTTTAGTCTGTTAACTGGTTAGCAGAGAGCGAAACAAAGAATATAGATTTTAATGACAAATGACTAATTTCCCACCCTGCGGGTGGTCACCCGAAGGGTGACAATTTCCCCGCCTGCCATCGCCTGCGGCTCAGGCCGTTGGCGGGCACGGCAACGACAAATAAAATTTAAAGCTCAAATGTCCAAAATTCATAATTTAATCTACTCGCAATGCTTGAAATACTCGTTTATTGGGACTGACGTTGAAGGGAATAGCAGCCCTGGTAGGTGCGGTATTTAGGCATTAGACATTGGCCATTGATTTGTCATTCGTCATTAGGATTTTGTCATTTAGGATGTTTTTTTCTAAAAAACAATGGAATAGGGCTAGATTTTTTGTTAGCATAATTAGCCAATTTTCCGCCTGTTGATAACCATCCTTTTATCTCAATAATGAAAACGGGCTTGTGGATAAGTTTTTTTCGTCAAAAAATAAGAAAATAAATTTCCGGAAGCTATTTTAAACCGATACTATTTTTATCTTTTATTTAAGCCATTTTTTGAGGATAGCATAGCTTAATAGCAAATTTTTTTAAGGAGGTATCGGATTATATCGGGAAAGCGATATTCGCGTCTTGACAGTTTTTTGGAAAAAAAATATACTTTAAATAGATAAAAAAATAGCCGGTAATCTCGAGAAAAAACCGAAGGGGATTGTATCCCGCCGGTTTTTTATTTTGCTTTAAAAATTCCCGCCCCCAGCCAAAGGCGGGCAAGCAAGGCGGGTCCCGCAAAGCGGGAAAAATAGTTACCTTTATCCAATATCGGATTCTGTGAGAAAATGAATTATAATAATTATTCAAACGAAAATAAATACCTCTCTTTGGCTGAAGCCAGCCAGCTTTGCTCCTATTCGCAGGAGTATTTGGGCTTGCGAGCGAGGCAGGGCAAATTAAGAGCGGTTAAGGTGGGTCGGGATTGGATGACCACTGAACATTGGCTAAATGATTATATCAACGAAATAGGAACAAAAGTTGAAATTAAGAAAGAAAATGACCAAAAAGAGATTGATCGGCACATTTCCTTAAGAGAGGCGGCTGTTAATTCTCCTTATTCTCAGGATTATTTAAGCTTACGGGTGCGGCAAGGCAAATTAAGAGCAGTTAAACATGGCCGGAATTGGGTTACTAAGAAAGAGTGGGTTGATGAGTATGTAAAAAATGTTGGCGGAATAGTTGCCACAGAGGGTATTGCTGAAAATATCTCGGAAAAGCTAGGGAAAGAGGCAGAAAACAAGACTATCGCTGATTCTTTAGCCGAAAAGATAGATTCAACCTTTATTTTTCATCAGGCAGAGGCAAAAAAACAGGTTTTACCAGCCTCGACGAGTCTAGGCGGGCCGATTGAGCAAAAATTTACCGAGTCTTCAATTCAGTGGTTGAAGCTGAAACCCAGAAAAGGAGCAGGTATTATTGATGAAATTAAAGAATTAGCGGTTAGGCTGAATTTAAAATATAAGGCGCTGGATGAAAACTTAAGAATTCTGCAAGTTGCGCCAAGTTTAGCGGGTAATTCAGTCAAGTATCTGCGTTTTGGTGTCTTGGCAGTCTTATTGATTGGCGGCGCCTGGTTTTTGCCACAGAGCCAGACTGGTTTGAAATTTGCGCAAGGCACATTTGATGCTTTGGCTAAAACCGGCCAAATGGTTTCCGGCCTGCCGGAAACTTTGATTTCCTTCCAAAATAAGATTTCAGCTATGCCGATGAAAATAGCTGAGGCTGGCGATGCTCTGATGATGGAGGCTAAAACGAGCGGCCGGATAATTTCTCAAGCAACCAAAGCCAGCGCCGGTCAAACAATTGAAACTGCCAAACTTTTTATCTGGCAGGGAGAGAAAACAATTATCTCTTTGGCGGCTGGCTCGGCAAAATTTGTTAGCGGCGCGCCAAGCGTAATAAAAAATTGGCGTGAGCTAAGCTCAGCTTTGAATAAAAAAATAACTTTCCGGATTCTTATTTTGCCTGACCAAGTAGCTGGTATTTTTTCCGGCGCGCAAGAAAGCTTAGCGACCATCGGCCAGACAGGAAATAATATTTTAGCAGCTAGTCAAAACTTTTTTATCAACTGGCCGGCCAAAGTCAAAAATTTTTATATCGGTCTAGATACTAATAATGAAAAATTTAAAGATCAGTTGCCCAAAACAATTGGCTGGGGGATTAATAATTTTAATTTAGCGGTTGGCGGTTTTGTTAAAAATTTATCAATCTCTAATGCTTTATCTTTTGCTTATGACAAATATTTAATCTGGAATCAGGCAGCCGGCCATGCTATTAATGACGGTGCGCAATTTGCTTATCGCTCATTCAGCGATGCTCTGAAGGTTCCCGGAAAATTAGCCGTTTGGACCGGCCACCAATTGGGTGGCATAAGTCAAATAATTCAAGAAAAACTAGCGGCGGTCAGCCGTAACTTAGCCTACGCCGCGCGGCGGGTCGGGTTAACACTCTCTCACGCCACTAATTTCTTAACGGTTAATTTTACGCAATATGGCCATTTGGCCAACAGCATCGATGGTCTTTTTGGAAAAAATATCGCGCAATTGCCAACTTTCACTCCTTGGCAAGCCGGCAACATTCCCTTTGACGAAATCAATCAATTGCAAAACGAAGTCAATCAGCTGAAAATCGCGATGGCCGAATTGAAATTTAATTTAGCGATTGGCCAAGAAGCAAATTTAACACCGACAAAGACTCAACCACAGCCGCAATATATTGTCGGACCGGGCGGGCAGATAACACAAAACATCACGCAGGTTCAAAATATCACGCAGAATTTACCGATTGGCGATTATGCCAAAGCGGGTGACCTAGTTGCCACCGAATCACGTCTGCTTAATATGATTAGCACCTTGCAGAGAGGAGCCGTGTCGCAAAGCAATAGTTATACCACCAATAATTTTTATGACTGGTCGGGCTCGCAAAGAGTTGATAATTTGGGTGACGTGACGATTGTTAATATTGCCCTGACCGGCGGTTTGCGTCAGACCGGTAATGGGCAAATTATTTTTTCAGGCAACGTTAGAGCTGATAATGGCTTGGATGTCTCCGGCGCGAATTTTACCGTTGGCGGAAATAGTTTTGTGGTTGATAATTCCGGCAATTTGACAATGGCCGGCAATTTAACCGTTGGCGGAAATCAAACATTAAGCGGCGACCTGACAGTCAAAGGGTCCTCATATTTGGGCTCCAATACTGCTACCAGCACCTTAACCGTTAAGGGGCCGTCAACTTTTACCGTGGCGTCAACGACCGAGGCGCTATATGTTACGCAATATGGAATTGGCGCGGGCATTGTGGTTAATGCTTCTTCTTCCACTTCCACTTTAGCGGTTTATCAAAACGGAGCCGGCACGGCGCTGGATATTTTTCAAAACAATGTCGCCGGAAATTTAATCAGACTTCAAAACGCCACCGGCACCTTATTTTTAATTGACGGTTTTGGCCAAGTAACGCTGGGCACGACTACTGTCAACTCAACTTTTTACGGTCAAAATATTATTACTCAACTGGGTGATGACAACTCTTTATATAATTTTATTTTAAAAAATTTCAGCGGGACAAATTTGTTGACGGTTAATTCCGGCGGCAACCTCCAGCTGAACGCCAACGCGACTTCGTCAATTTTCTCCGACGTCGCTTTTGATACCAACACACTCTACATTGATTCCATTAATAATCGCGTAGGAATCGGCACCACTTCGCCGCTATCAACTTTCTCAATTCAGGGAACCGTCGCCGGCCAAACCAATCTTTTCACCATTGCTTCTTCAACGGGCGCTAATCTTTTAGCCTTCAACGCCAATGGAGATTTAGGGATTGGTACTTCTTCGCCCGTCGCCAAATTATCAGTGATTGGCAATTCATATTTATTTGGCAATATTTATCATGATGGCAACGCCACCACCACCGGCTTCTATAACATTGGCCAATTACTTTCTGTGGCCGGCACCGGCACTTCCACTTTCACTGACGATGTTCAAATCAGCGGACAACTGGAAGTGGCGGGAAAAACTTTCATCAATTCACCATTGCTTTTATCTGACGGCACTGCCGTCAGTCCGGCCTTATCATTCACGGCTGATCAGAATCTTGGCTTATTCCGGCCAGCGGCTGATGAGTTAGCAATTTCCACCGGCGGTTCACAACGCGCTGTCTTTGATGCCGCCGGCCAAATGGGCATTGGCACAACGAGTCCCGCTGCCACCTTGCACATTGTTGATGCCACCGAACAATTGCGGCTTGGTTTTAATGGCCAAAACTATACATCATTTGTTACCGGAGCCGATGGCGCCATTACTATCACCCCAACTAATTCCGCCACTACCACCGTGACCAACGCTCTAGCTCTGATCCAGCCTCAAGTCTATTTTCTCAACAACGGCAAGATTGGTTTTGGCACCATGGCCCCCAATGTTCATTTAGAAATTTCTACCACCACCACGCAACTGCGCTTAGCTTACAACGCCACCAACTACACTGATTTTACCGCTGCCAGTGATGGCGCACTCACGATTGGCACTACTAACACCGGCACGACAACAATCACCAATGCTTTGCAAGCGGCTTCAAGTTTATATGTTTTGAACAACGGATTAGTTGGAATTCAAACTACCGCGCCAGAGTATAATTTGGATATTAACGGCA
Organism: uncultured Candidatus Saccharibacteria bacterium; assembly: GCA_964647205.1. Lineage (GTDB taxonomy): Bacteria > Patescibacteriota > Minisyncoccia > Portnoybacterales > GWB1-42-6 > CAZYIG01. Next base: position 5,167 of record CAZYIG010000047.1, read on the forward strand.
CCCTGCGAACCGCCGGCAGCGTTGTTCTCGGCGACGCCACCACCAGCGATGTCATCTATGTTAATTC
>CAZYIG010000047.1:5333-6903 GCA_964647205.1 uncultured Candidatus Saccharibacteria bacterium
GGTTAATTTCACAAAACAACGCCAATTTAAATTGGAACAATACAAGTAATCTTTTATCAATATTGGGCAATGCCAGCACCACTCAAATTGGTTCTACCGGCTCGGCTTACTTTGCCACGAGCGGCGGCAATGTCGGCATCGGCACCACTTCGCCTTACGCCGCTCTCTCGGTCAATGGCCGGGGCGTATTCAACCAAGACATCCGAGCGGATTATTTCACCGCCACTTCAACTTCCGTATTCTCGGTCTTTCCCTTAGCCACGATTACCAACGCTTCCACCACTCTGTTGTCCGCTTCTTACGCTTCTTCCACCCTAGGCTATTTTGGCACCGCCTATATTCCTAACCTGGGCACGGCCGCCGGAACAGTCTTAGCGGTTGACGCCAACGGGCAAGTAATCGCCACCTCCACCATCGGCGTTGGCAGTCTCGGCCTTGCTCTTCCCAAAGGCAACTTCCTGGTCGGCAACGACGCTGGCGTGGCGCAAGCAACCTCAACTATTTACATTTCATCAACAGGCAACGTCGGCATCGGCACCACTTCGCCCGCCAGCAAACTGGACGTGTGGGGTGATTTGAGAGTCGGAACATCAGCTACTCCAGCCTTATTTGTTAATTCCACGACGGGCTTCGTAGGCGCGGGGACGACCAGTCCCTATGCTAAATTAGCGGTTGACGGCCGAGGCGTTTTTAATCAAGATATTCGTTTTGACTTCTTCACCGCTACTTCCACCTCTGCCACTAGCACCATGGCCGCTGGCTTAGCAATTGAAACTGATGGCTTAGTCTATGACTGGCAAACCAACAACGTGGGCATTGGCACCGCGGCGCCAGCGTACAAGTTGGATGTTAACGGCATTGTCAACGCCACTTCGCTGTATGTTAACGGTTCGCCGTATATTGGCAGTCAGTGGACGACCGCCGGCACGGATATTTATTACAACACCGGCAACGTCGGGATTGGCACCAGCACACCTCAATGGAACTTGCAGATTGCTTCTTCCACCGCTCCCGCGACTCTAGCTATTTCCGACATGACCGCTGCGGCTAATCAAAAACATTGGCTCTTCTCCTCCATGGGCGGGAATATGTACATCGGCACTTCCACTGATTCTTATGCGACAAGCACTCCATCAGCGCTGACGATTTTGAATAATGGCAATGTCGGGATTGGCACGAGTTCGCCAAGCCAAAAACTCTCTACCGATGGCCTAATGTATATCGGCGGAACCACCGGCACCTCCACCATCACCAGCAATTTGCAAGTCAGCGGTGGATTAAAGATTGGCGCCGATTCTATTTATCTAAATAGCACGGCCACCTCCACTTTTACGGCCGGCATCCAAACCAGCGTTTTAAATATCACTTCAGATACGGCTACTTCCACTTTTGCCAACGGCATCCAATTATCCGCCGGCTGTTTCCGTCTGCCTGACGGCACTTGCGCGGGTGCGGGTGGCGGAGCAACCTTAACCGGCACCACCGGCCAGCTGGCTTATTTTTCCGGCACCGACACCGCCATTGGCACGTCAACTATTTTTATTAATACCGCGGGCAACGTCGGCATCGG
>CAZYIG010000048.1:0-6745 GCA_964647205.1 uncultured Candidatus Saccharibacteria bacterium
TTAATTTATCAAAAAGACCACGTACGTCACCTATCGGATTAACTAAAATAGTATAAATACCTTCTTCTTTTAGTTCGGGCGTAATATTTGTATCCAAAAATGCTTTTCCTTCTTGAGAAGGATCAAAAGTAACTGCTTCAACATTGACTTCGTCTTTAATCAGCTCAAGCAGTTCTTTATCTTTTGACAGGGCTTGATTTCTAATCTTCAAAACGCCTAGTGGCTGGCGAACCTTAATGCCAGCGCTCGCCCGCTGCGCCAGCGCTTGCGCCACCACTTGCCGAAGCTCGGTCATTTTTTCTTCTAATTTTTTATCACTTAATTTCTTGTCCGGCTCCGGCCAGTCGCAAAGATGAACTGATTCGGACATTTTAGATTTTTTCAAACCGAGGTATATTTCTTCGGCCAAAAAGGGAATAAATGGCGCAATTAATTTGGCCAGAGTTAATAGTGTTAAGTATAAAGTTTGGGTTGCTTCATTCTTTTCTTTTCGATTTTCCGGTTTTTGAAATCGCCGGCGCGATCGCCGAACATACCAATTGGAAAGATCGTCCACAAAAGAAATTATCGGCCGGCTTCCTTCTGTCAGATCATATTTTTCCATCGCTTCGGTCATGGTTAAAACTATTTCGCTGAGCCGTGAAATAATCCAACAGTCCAGTACTTCTTCTGGCTGAAAGTTTTTATTAGGCTTAAATGTTTTATCGGCATAGGTTTTAAAAAAAGAAAAAGTATGCCAAAGAGTAGAAATCGTTTGCCGATAGGTTTCTTCGATTCGTTTGTCTGCCACTAAATAATCTTCACCGATCGCAGTTGACGTTAACAGAAAAAAGCGCAATGTATCAGCGCCAAATTTTTTAATGATTTCTTCCGGCGGCGTATAATTTTTTAACCTTTTTGAAAGCTTACGGCCATCGGCGGCTAATAATAAGCCGTTAGTAATCACGTTTTTAAAAGCCGGCTTATTCGTTCCCAGCCCCATCTCTTTACTTGTCAGAGCAGTCGCCAAAACGTGCAGCGTATAGAACCAGCCGCGCGTCTGATCCATTCCCTCGGCAATAAAATCGGCCGGGAAAGTTTCTTCCACTAACTTTTTATTTTCAAACGGATAATGCCATTGAGCATAAGGCATGGACCCTGATTCAAACCAGCAGTCAAAAACTTCTTCCGTACGCGTCATTTCACCATCGCAAGAAGCACATTTAAATTTAATCTTATCAATATGCGGCCGGTGTAAATTAGCAATTTTTTTATCCAATTCTTTAATGCTGCCCACCACTTTTATCTGGCCACAATGTTGACAGATCCAAATCGGAATTGGCGCGCCCCAAAAACGATTACGCGAAACCGCCCAATCGCGAGCGCCTTCCAGCCATTTGCCAAAACGGCCATCTTTAACGTGTTCTGGCATCCAATGAATCAACTGGTTGTTAGCGACTAATTTTTCTTTAATTTTGCTGACCGCCACATACCAAGTGCTTAAGGGATAATAAAGCAACGGCGTATCACACCGCCAGCAATGCGGATAGCTATGCGTGATTTTGGCTTCCCGGAATAATAATTTTCTTTTTTTCAGATTAATTTTGATGTCAACATCCGCCTCTTTAACAAATTTACCTTCACCCGGCAAATTTAAATCTTTCTGAATTCGGCCTTCCAAGTCAACCGTAACAATTGTCGGCAAATTTTCTTTTTGCCCCAATTCCATATCTTCCACGCCAAACGCCGGCGCAATGTGCACCAGACCCGTTCCGTCCGTTACCGAAACAAAATCCGCCGCCACCACCCGATAGCCTGGTTTTTCCAGTTTCATTTCATAAAGCGGCTCATATTCCCGGCCAACCAGCGCGCCGCCTAAAAATTCTTGCTCAATTTCGTAATCCGTTTCTTCGCCAAAAAGGCTCAGCCGGTCTTTAGCTAAAATATATTTTTCATCACCAACTTTAATTCGGACATAATTTATCGTTTCACCAACCGCCACCGCCGTGTTGGCCGGAAGTGTCCAGGGCGTGGTTGTCCAAACTAATAAATAGCTTCCCTGTTCGCCCCGCAACGGAAATTTCAAAAAAACCGACTGGTCTTGAACATCGCGATACGCACCCGGCTGATTCAACTCAAAATTGGAAAGTGGTGTGCCGCACCGCGGGCAATAAGGCGTTACCCGGTAATCTTTATAGACTAAACCTAAATTATGCAAGCTCTTGAAAACCCACCAAACCGATTCAATATATTCTTTATCCATGGTGGCGTAGGCGTGGCTGTAATCGGCCCAGCGGCCCACTCGCCGCAAGGTTGCTTCCCAGTCTTTAACGCAACGAAAAACCGACGCTTGGCAGGCCTGGTTAAAATTAGCAATGCCAAATTTTTCAATCTCTTTTTTGTTTTTAAGGCCGAGCTCTTTTTCAATTAAATTTTCTACTGGCAAACCATGGCAATCCCAACCAACGCGCCGCTCAACCTTAAAACCGCGCATTGTAAAATAACGCAACACCGTATCCTTAATCGTCGTGGCTAAAATATGACCATAATGAGGCAGTCCGGTGGCAAAAGGCGGGCCATCATAGAACGCGAAAGAACGACCTCCCTTACGCTGGGAGATTGACTTTTTGAAAATTTTCTTCTTATCCCAGATTTTTAGTATTTTTTCTTCAATTTCTGATAAATTCATACTTGCTCATAATAGCTCAAAATGACTAAAAAGTAAACCCCGTGAAAGCGTAGCTTTTTTACGGGGTCAAAAAAAACGGCTTAAAAACCCTCTTATTTCGCTCTATTTTGCCCCAAAAAAGCCTGAATATAGGCTTCCGTCGTCTCCTGGTTCCCGGAATGGAACTTGAGCAGCCAACTTCTGGCTTCGTCAATTTTTCCCTCTTCCAGCGACACCAGAGCCAAATTCTCATAAGCACCGTAAAAAGGGAACCGCGAATCCAGCGCTTTCAAAAAATATTCCCGCGCTTTGGCAATATCGCCCTCTTTCCAATAAACCAGCCCCAGATTATTAATTCCCTTGGGATAACCGTCATAAATTTCCTGCGCCGTTAATAATTCTTTTTTAGCGCCAGCCAAGTCTCCGGCCAGATAATAAGACGCACCCAGATTGGATCTTGATAAAACGCTGCGCGGCGCGCACTGCGCCGCTGAAGTAAATAATTTTTTTTCAGTTAACCAATCACCGCTCCGCGTAAAACTCCGCCAGCCATAAAAACCAATCAGCGCTAAAAGGATAGTCAAAAAAATTGCTTTAAAAAATAACTGTCTCTTTTTAATTTTTATGGCCAACGAAGAAACTAAAAGCTGAGCGGCAATTAAACAAAAACCGACCGACGGAAAAAAAGCCAAGCGTTCGCCGGCAATCGTGCCGATTGGCAGGAGCCAATTGGCCACCGGCAGAAAACCAAAGAAGATAAAAACGCAGCCCAGCGCCAACGCCGGCCAGCGTTTTAGAAAAAACCATGAGCCGGCGATTAAAAATAAAACGACCACTAGCCCACCTAATGTTTGATAGTTAAAAAAATTCTTTACTGTTTCAATTTGTGCGAAAGAATAATCTGAGCAAAAATCAAACGGCCAAAAACTTTTTTTCAGATAAATATTCCAAAAAATTGCCAGCGATGTGCCGAGCCTTTCTAGATACGGCACAAACTTAAGCTGATTTTCCACGACTGTGGTGTCGGCAAACATGAAATATTGCCGGCCCAAAACAAAAAAGCGCAGCAAAAAATAAAGCGCGCCGGAAACCACTAGCGCCAACGCTGGCCACAGATATTGCTGGAAAATATTTTTCTCAAATAGTTTTTTCTCTTTAATCCAAACGACAAAAACCGCCAACGGCAAAACCGCAATGGCGGTTTCCTTGCTCCCCATCGCTAGCAGAAAATATAAGCCAATTAAAAAAGAATCTCCCTTTTCTTTGGCCAACTCATAAAGCGCCAAGAGCGAAAAACTCAACGCCAAAATTTCCGTCCGGCCGACAATGTTAGCCACCGCTTCGGTGTGGATTGGCAAGACCAAAAAAAGCAAAGTCGCCGCGCAGGCCAGCGAATCATTAGCAAAAAGTCTCCTAATCAATAACCGCAGCCACCAGCCGCACAGCGCGTATAAAATTAAATTAATCAAATGGAAACCCCAAGGCTTGGCGCCCAAAATTGAAAAATTAAGCGCGTAGCTCAAAAGCACAGTCGGGCGATACAGTCCGGCTTCCTCGGTAAAATAAGGCATCGCCAGAACCAGCGGCAATTTGCCAAAGCTTAGAGTTTTTTGATGCTCCACAATCCCCCGGTCATCAAAAACAAAATCGCCCCAGAGGGTTCGGCCATACATGGAAAAAACCATGACCAAACAAACGACTAAAAAAATCCATTTTTCTTTTGACTGCCAGAACATATTTCTATTATATTATACTTTCAATCTAACCGCCAAAGATGTTAACCTTTAATTATGTTTAAAGAATCTTGTCTCTATAAAAAACTTTCAGATAATGCCGTTCAATGCCAGACTTGCAACCATTACTGCCGCCTAATCCCAAATCAGTACGGGCTTTGCGGCGCGCGCCAAAATCAAGATGGCGTTTTAATGGTGCTAAATTATGGTCAAGCGATTGCCCAACAGATTGACCCGGTTGAGAAAAAACCACTATACCATTTTTTGCCCGGCACCCAAACTTTTTCTTTTGCCGCTTCGGGTTGTAATTTTAAGTGCGCTAACTGCCAGAACTGGCAAATCTCTCAATCAACTAAAAACCGGCCTGAAAACAAACCGGCTGATTTTGGTTTTGATTTACCGCCAGCTGAAATTATTGAACAAGCCAAAGCTGCCAACTGCCCCAGCATTTCCTACACCTATACCGAACCAACGGTTTTTTTGGAATACGCACTGGCCACGATGAAACTAGCCAAGGCCGCTGGTCTAAAAAATATCTGGGTTTCCAATGGTTTTATGAGTAAGGAAACTCTGAAATTAATTCTTCCGTATCTAGACGCCATTAACGTTGACCTTAAATCTTTTGACGCCAAATTTTACCGGGAAAATTGCGGCGCGAAATTAAAGCCCGTTCTGGGAAATTTAAAGAGTCTAAAAAAAGCCGGCGTCTGGGTTGAAATTACCACTCTCATTATTCCAACCCTCTCTGATTCGGAAAAAATGCTGGCAAAAATCGCTAAATTCATCAGAGAAAAAATCGGGCCGGAAACCCCTTGGCACCTAAGCCAGTTTTCTAATACCGCTTCTTGGCGGTTGCAAAATTTATCGCCAACGTCAAAGGAGGCCATTGAGCGCGCCTGCCAAATTGGCCGTAACATTGGCCTCTATTATGTTTACGCCGGCAACGTCCAGTCCAAATGGAACAACACTTTTTGCTCCCAGTGCCAGCTTTCAAACATTGAACGGAGCGGTTTTTCCATAAAACGCCGGGACAAAAAAGGCCGGTGCTACGGATGTAACACCGACCTAGATACTATCAATTAAAAAAGGGGTACCAGTTGGCACCCCTTATCTTGAAACTTTTGCTGATGGAATTTTACTTCTGGGCGCCGTAGAGACCAAAACATGGGCCAGCCGGGCTCTTGAACAGAACCCCGTGCTCTCCAGCACTCGGGTCATTAGAAATCTGCTGAATAATCACAAAGTCGCCCCAAATTTGCGGGCCAATCTTGGTGCCGTCGGCCGCATACCAATTACCGCCAAGGGCAAACGCATCCAGAGGGGCCGCCACGATTTTGACGAAATAGACCCATTGCGTCATCTTGCCGTCCACTTCCACTTCCCCGGACTGATGATTTGTCAGCCAGGCGCCAGAGCCGCGGTATGACGCAAATCCGTTGTGCCTGTCCAGAAGACCATCGCCGTTGCAATCCTTGTTGCTCAACCAGCCTTCGCTCCATTTCATCAAAAGATTAATTCCCTTGTAGGGTTGGCACCAGGTCGCGTTCCGATAGGAATCGCAATAATCGCCGTTAAACATCAGAGCCTGGTAATTATAGCCCCACTGATCAGGACCCGGTTTGATCACGTCGCCGGCCGAGTTGAGCAAAGTGCCGCTTTGAATCGTCACGCACTTGCTCGGTCCAGCCGCCCAGACAGAGCCCATTGCAAGCATCAACCCCAACGCCAAAACAATCGCCAAAAATCTCTTCATTTGCCGTTCCTCCTTCTTACAAAAAGGTTAGTAAAACCTTCCAACTTCCCTAGCCAAAAAGAACTTATAACAGCATAGCTGTTATAAGTTCTTCTGTCAAATTCAAAATTACCAAAACATACTTAATAAAAGATACTACCTGGCATTTTTTTATTTCTTTTAATCCAAACTCGCTCAACATAGAGTTTCCGCCACCAAAACTTCCCTAAAAAGAATCCCCCAATGGCCCCACCGGCCCAAAGTAAAATCTGCAGCCACGGCCATAGCACGCAACCGCCATAGAAAATTACAATTCTGCCTTAGCCTTGAATCCAATTTATATAATTGATTTCAATCGCCGCGTGAGCAAAATAGCCCAAAAAAATCCCCAAAGTTGTTGAGGCTATTAAATAAATAGTTTTTTTTAAATTAGTCGCTTTCCCCGGCGCGCCAAAAATCATAGTTTTTTTTATTATCTTTTATAAAGCGTTTGCCAAAGTCAAATCTTAACAAATTTTACTTTATCCGCGGAAACTTGACAAACACCCGATAATTGATAAAATCATAACATTACTACGAAACTGGCCGACGGGCTCAATTTGTATAACTTGCTTTTAATTTTTTCGCAGCGCT
>CAZYIG010000049.1:0-6700 GCA_964647205.1 uncultured Candidatus Saccharibacteria bacterium
GAAAACATAAAATTTCCCCAGCCAGGAAATTTTATTCGCCAGTTTTGTTCGCTCTTTCCGCTACGCGGAAAACCGTGCCCGCTCCCAAAACTGAGCGTTTCAGAAAAGCAATTCCTCGCCTACGATTTAGGTAAATGAGAATGGAGTTTTCTCCCCCTTGTAATTTTAAGAGGCTGTGCCGTGTGGTCTTGCGCAACAAGATTACAGCGGTGGATAATTTATGGGGTCATTTGTGATATAATATAAGTAAGACTTTAAGTAGGAGCGGATGGCAAAAATCATAAATTTAAAACCCGAAGAAGAGATAACCTCTGTTATTGAACGTCTTTGGGAGACGGGCGAAGAGGAAATCTTTTTGGTTGCGCTAAAAGGCTCTGTTTTGCTTAGGAATATTATTGGTTTAAAACTGTTGAAGCGCGAGGCGGAAAGGCTAGGCAAAGAACTTTTAATCGTCACCAAAGATGAAGTAGCTAGAGAAATGGCTAAAAGAGTCGGAATTAATTCAAGAGTTGCCCCGCCAAAAGAAAAAAAAGAGGAGTCAGATTTTAACGATGATGAAGTTTTGCGCGAAGTTTCTTCTAAAAGATTTGAAGCTTTTTTGGGAGAAGAAATCGCGGAAAAAAGGAATTCTTCCTCCGGTCATCTTAATATGAGCGATATCCGGCCAAAGGAAAAATTAAACACAAAAGATAGGGCGGCTAAAAAAGAAATAGAAATGCCGGAGGCGGAAGAGGATTTTTTTAAAGAAGAGGAAGCAGAGGAAGAAATTGAAAAAGAGCCAAATTTTGACGCGCCGGGCCTAGAATTAAAAAAAGAGCCGGAATTGCCAGATGATTTTTATTTCACTCAATTTAAAAAGGAGCCAGAAGACGAGGAATCAAAAAATACCGAAGAAGTATCGGAAGGCTTCTATCTTGATGAAACGGAAGAAGAAATTTCAAGTAAAGAAGAAAAAACAAAAGACAAAAAATTTACTTGGCCAAAATTTTCTTTAAAGTTTTTTAAAAATAATTTACCCATAGGAGAGAAGCGCATTACAGTGAAAAACGAAGATGAACAAGATAGCTTTGAAATAATCAGCAGAAAATTAAAAATCCCATTTTTTTCCGGTAAATTTTTATTTTTGTTTATTAGCTTAGTGCTGGTTATCGCTGCGGCTGTTTTATATTTTGTTTTACCGAAAGCCGACATAGAGGTCACGCCCAAATCGGAAACTCTTTCTCAGAACTTGAATATTTTAGTTGACAAAGGAGTAAGTAAAATAGACTACACTCAAAATAAAGTTCCGGCACAGCTAATCAAGCTAGAGAAAAAAGACTCTAAAAATTTCCCGGCGACTGGCCAGCGTCAAGTCAACGAAAAAGCAGAAGGGGTGATTACGGTTTTTAATGAATACAGTTCTAGCGCTCAGACATTAGTTGAAAAAACAAGATTCGCAGCTGAAAATGGTAAAATTTTTAGAACAACTAAAACAATAACTGTGCCGGGGGCAAAGGTTGTTGATGGTAAAATAGTGGCCAGCTCAATTGATGTGGCGGTGGTGGCTGACCAGCCGGGGAGCGAATATAATATTGACGCGGGTAAATTCTCTATTCCTGGTTTTGCCGGTTCACCCAAGTTCGCGGCTTTTTATGGGCGCTCGGACAAGAGTTTTAGCGGTGGAGCTTCGGGTTTAATGAAAGTTGTTTCTCAAGAAGATTTTGACAAAGCGAAGACGCAATTTTGGGACGAATCTAAGGCAACGCTGGACAAAGAATTCAGAGCGCAAATCCCTTCAGGTTTGAAATTATTAGAATTTTCTTTGAAAGAAGGATTGGCAAGCGCTGAATCCTCGGTGGCGGTTGGTCAGCCGGCTGATAATTTTACGCTAACGATAAAAGGAGTAGCGACGGTTTTACTTTTTAATGAGAACGACATCCTTAATATTATCAATAAAAAAATAGTAGAAAAAAATGGAACAGATGAAGGCTTGAAAGTTAAGATGGAGAAAATAGATTATCAATTATCTGGCTTGCCTGATTTTTCCCGAGGTCAGATGAATTTACTGGTTAAATTAAACGGCAAGATTGTTTGGCCGCTTAATGTTGAGGATATAAAGAGAGCAATTGTTGGGAAGGGCGAACAAGCAATGCGTGACTATTTCGCTCAACATTCAGAAGTTGCCGAGGTAAAAGTTTCTTTTTGGCCGTTTTGGGTAAAATCGGTGCCGGCGAACTTAGATAAGATAGAGGTCATCGTTAAGGAATAATAAGGGGCTGCGGGGTGTTGACCCCGTACAGAAGTTCAGCCGTAACTTTGTGGCAATCCATGGTAATAGGCGATTACGCCTTCGGCTTAATTCCTAGAAGACTCTAAGTCTTGGTGTAAACTTCTAACGGGGTTGACTTTTCTCGGCTAATCGTATAATATTATAAAACTTGTTTGAGATGGGCACTGGAAGCCTTCAAATAAGCAAAAGAGTGTCAGAAAAAGACAAGGTAATTAAAAAAAACGGACAAGTTATTGAGGCCTTGCCTAGCGCTACTTTTCGGGTTAAAATGGAAGACAAAAGTGAAGTTTTGGCCCATCTGTCCGGCCGGATGAGAATGAATCATATTCGGGTGCTGGTTGGCGACAGGGTAGTTCTAGAGATGACGCCTTACGATGATCATCGGGGCAGAATAGTGCTTCGCGAAAAATAAACCGTGCTAAGCAAACCGTTTTCCTTTAGTGGAAGAGATTTCGTGGATGCAAAGCGAAATTCAGGCGCGTTTAGCGCGTTTTGTATTGGGCTTTCTATAAATTTTTGAGCCAGCAGGCTATAAAATTTATTTAGAAAACCAATACCCCGCGCCATTTCTTTCCATGGTGCGTGGCTAGCCGTAGAGCTCAAGAGAAACGGCTTCGCCTTACCACTAATTGAATAGTGAGAGTTTGGGTGGAAATGGCGCTGGGGTTCTCAATGTTGTAGTTAAATTTTAACTCGCATTGGGCTCGTAAAAATTTAAACAACATTGGAATGAAAGTCAGAGCTTCGGTTAAAAAGTTTTGCCAAAAATGTAAAATCGTTCACCGGAAAGGCCGGGTGCGAGTAATTTGCGATATTAAAAAACACAAGCAGAGACAAGGATAAATCTTTTTGCTTGCGCAAAAAGAATGACCAATTTTCAATGACCAATTTCCAATGAAGTCCTCGCGGAGCGAGGACGGGATTAGAAATTAGTGATTGGATATTAGAAATTTTTAAATATATGCCACGTATTGCCGGAGTAAACATTCCAGATAACAAAAGAATAGAAGTTGCCTTAACATATGTCTATGGCATTGGGCGGACTTTGAGTAATAAAATTTTATCCCAAGCTAAGATTGATCCGAATGTGCGAGCTAATAAATTAACCGCTGAAGAAGTTAATCGCTTGAGAGATTTTATTGAAAAAGGATTTAAAATTGAAGGTGAATTAAGGCGGGAAAGAATGATGAACGTGAAAAGATTGAAAGATATCAGTTGCTACCGAGGCGTTAGACACATAAAAGGATTGCCGGTTAGAGGACAGAGAACTAAAACTAATACTCGCACAATTCGTGGTAATACCCGTAAAACGATGGGTTCGGGAAGAAAGAATGCATCGGAAAAGACATAAGAAATTTAAAGTTAAAAAATCAAAGTGTAAAAATTAGGTATCCCGCAGCTGTGGGATGGATTTATAAGATTTTCAATTTTACATTACGTAGAGCAACGTGGTTGCCACGCAACTCTACGTTGTCATTTTTCATTTTGAGATTTACATTTTTAATTTGAGCTGTGCGAATATGGGAAAGAAAAAAATTCAAAATCAAAGCCCTGAAGAGCTGTTAAAAGAAACAGCGGATCAGGAAACGGTTCAGAAGAAAGCGGTGGCCGCGGCTGTTTTGCAACCTTCAAAAAATAAAAGAGTTGATCGCGGGCAAGTTTATATTCAATCAACGTATAACAATACTATTATTACAATCGCTGATGGCCGAGGTAATACTTTATTTTGGGCAAGCGCTGGTGCTTTGGGATTTAAAGGACCCAAAAAGGCAACTCCTTACGCGGCGACTAAAACCATTGAGGCTTTAATGGAAAAAGTTAAAAAAATAGGATTGAGAGACGTAGATGTTTTTGTTAAGGGAATCGGCAGTGGGCGGGAAGCAGCAGTCCGGGCGCTAGCCACTAATGGTTTAAATCTTTTTACGATAAAAGATATAACACCGGTACCGCATAATGGTTGCCGGCCGCGTAAAATCAGAAGAGTATAAAAATTTAGAGATTTTAATTTTATTTATGGGAAGACTAATTGATGCAAAATGTCGACAGTGCCGCCGTTCAGGCGAAAAACTTTTTTTGAAAGGTGAGCGTTGTTTTTTGCCAAAATGCGCTATGGTCAAGCGAGCTTATCCGCCGGGAGCACAGGGAAATAAAAAAACTCGGCGCGGAGGAAACTCTGAGTATGGCCGGCAACTGGCGCAAAAGCAGAAAATTAAAAAAATATACGGAATTTTTGAGCGGCAGCTTAAAAATTATTTTGATGAAGCTCGGGCGCAAAAAGGAGATACCAGAGAGAATTTAATTATAAAATTAGAAAGCCGACTGGATAACGTAATTTTCAGATTAGGCTGGATGAAATCTCGTTCAGCGGCAAGGCAATTAGTTAATCACGGCCATGTTTTGGTTAATAATCGGCCCGTAGACGTACCGTCATTCAGAGTTAAAAAAGGGGATGTGATTACCTTAAAAGAAAGAATAAAAAAATCCAAACTGGTTGAAAGCTTGATTGAAGGTTTGAAAAAATACGAACCGCCGGTTTGGTTGGTTCAAGAAAAAAGCATTCTAGAAGCAAAAGTTCTAGGCTTGCCAGAAGGTGAAAATTTGGGTGATGTTTCGGTACTCGGTTTAATCGTTGAATTTTATTCAAGGTAATTAATAGCAGATTTTTTGTTAATTTTTACGGGTTAGTGGTTAGGATAAATTATATAAATCGATAATTTATCCAAATCATTAAGTCGTGCATTTATGAAAATAAATCTTCCGCAAAAACCCAAAATCGTCAAAACCGAAGGCAATCGGACTATTTTTGAAATTGAAGGTTTATATCCGGGCTATGGTGTTACCCTAGGTAACGCACTTCGCCGAGTGTTGCTTTCTTCGCTGCCTGGAGCAGCTATTGTTGGCGTCAAGATTAATAGCGTGCATCATGAATTTTCAACCATTCCTCATGTGACGGAAGATGTAATTGAAATTATTCTTAATTTACGGCAGATTAGATTTAAAAAATTCGTCGAAGAGCCGGTCAAACTTTTTTTGAGCGTTCGGGGCGAAAAAGAAGTAAAAGCTAAAGATATAAAAACTACCTCAGAAATAGAAATTATTAATTTAGAAGCGCCGATTGCCACGTTGACCGATAAAAAAGCCGAACTAGAAATAGAAATTGAAGTTGCTTCGGGACTAGGATTTGTTCCGGTTGAATCAAGAAAAAAAGAAAAATTAGAAATTGGCATTATTGCGGTTGATTCTTTGTTCTCGCCAATTCGCAAAGTTAATTTTGAAGTTGAAAATATGCGGGTTGGTGACCGGACCGATTATAATCGCTTACGACTGGATCTTGAAACCGATGGCAGTATAAGCGCGCAGGAAGCTTTTTTGCAAGCTTGTAAATCTTTAGTTGAACAATTTAGTATTTTAAGCGGCGCGGAAGAAACAGCGGTAGCGGCTGAAGTTGAATCAACAGAAGAAGAAATTAACGATGAAGCGTCTAAAATTAAAGTAGAAGATTTAAAATTATCAACCAGAACCGTTAATTCTTTAATTGAAGGTGGGATTAGAACGGCTGGCGGCCTGGCCAAGAAAAATGAGGCAGCGCTAAGAGAAGTTGAAGGAATGGGAGAAAAAGGCATCGGTGAAGTCAAAAAAGCGTTAAAGAAATTGGGGTTGAGTTTGAAGGAAGAGTAAAATTCGCTCGCTAGTCAGTTTTAAAAGCGTGAAATTTTTCCCAGCCCCGCCTGCTAATGCCTGAGCGTAGCGATGGCGGGCAGGGTGGAAAATTTCACTCGCGCAAAATTACTCACTCTTTTTCCGCCAAAACGGAAAAAACCTTGCCCGTTCGTAATTTTGAGCGTTTTAAAACTAACCGGCTCGCTTTAATTAAAATTAAGGCTTTATCCATAATCTGTAAGAATATGAGAAAATTTGGAAGAACAACTGATCAACGGCGAGCCTTTTTGAAATCATTGGCAGCTAATCTTATTTTAAAAGAAAAGATTAAAACTACCTTGGCTCGGGCTAAAGAAGTGCGCTCAACGGTTGAGCGATTGATTTCTCGTGCCAAAAAAAATGATTTAGCGGCTAAACGCCAAGCGTTTGTGGCCTTGCCCAAAATGGCAGCTCAAAAATTAATTAAAGAAATTGCTCCGAGATTTATTGATAGAAAAGGCGGTTATACCAGAATAATTAAAGTTAGTCAGCGCATGAGCGATGGAGCGAAGATGGCTTTTATTGAAATTATCAAAGACTAAAAATATATGGCTAAGCAAGCAGCAGTTGAAAAAAAAGAATATCAAATTGATGCGGCCGGTAAAATTCTAGGCAGAATGGCGACCGAGGCGGCTGTTTTATTGCGAGGAAAAAACACGGCCAGCTGGTTGCCGTATATCACACCGGAAAATCGAGTCATTATTTTCAATACGGATAAAATTAAAGTTACTG
>CAZYIG010000050.1:0-6604 GCA_964647205.1 uncultured Candidatus Saccharibacteria bacterium
GCTTTTTTACATCCAAAGTTATTGAAAAGATTAGAAGAAAAAATCAATAAAGAAGCGAGAAGAGAAGTGTTGGTAATTATTTCCTGCTGGCCGCTTGAGAATAGAGAGCCGTTAAGAATTGAAGAAAAAGGTGGAAAAAGAGCATAGCATTTATATATATTTAAGCCAGTGATTGAATAGGGATTTTTAAAAACGCATGGAATCGCTATTTGGTGCTGTCGATTTTTATTTAAAAAACTTGACAAAAGATCATGACTAGTAATATAATCTTTTATATGAAAAAGAGAGTAGCTTTTAACAAGGTCCATCATCACAATGAACTCTGGAATAAGGGGCTTTTGTTTGGCTATTTTCGTTGTAGATAACAAACGAAATTAAGGATATAGCAAAGCCCCTTGTGGGCTTTTTGTTTTATACGGGTACCTTAAAAAGGCATAATAATAAATTAAAGACAGAGAGGGAAGGAGGAGCGGAAAATGTTAAGATTAGCGGTTCCGAATGGAAGCTTAGAAGAAGGGACTTTCAGGCTTTTTGAACAGGCAAGTTTGCCCATAAAAAAAAGAGGAGCGAGAGACTATCGATTGTCAATCGATGATCCTCGAATCGAAGAAGTTTTTCCTTTGCGACCGCGAGAGGTAGCAGAGTACATTTCCGAAGGAGAATTTGACATTGGGGTTACCGGTTATGATTGGATCGTGGAAACCAGAGCCAACGTTAAAGAAATTCTTGATTTGCAGTTTTCTCGGGGCGGTTTTAGGAAAGTGAAGATAGTCCTGGCGACTGATAATGGCAATCCAGTCAATGATGTAAACGATATCTCGGTTGAGGATAAAGTGGCTACTGAGTATCCTAATATCACTAAGAATTATTTCGACCGGATTGGCAAGGGACGGATAAAAAAAAGAGTATCTTTCGGGGCAACGGAGATCAAGGTACCGCGTCTAGCCAAATATCTAGTAGATGTTACTGAAACCGGCGAGACATTGCGACAGAACAATAAAAAAATCCTGGCAACCATTATGAATTCTTCTACGAAATTCATTGTTAACCCCGGTTCATGGAAGGATCCGATTAAGCGTCAAGAGATAGAAGAGATAAAGAGCTTGATTGACGGTGCTTTAAGTGCTCGTGATAAAATTTTGATCAAGATGAATGTGCCGGCTGACGGTATTGACGCTGTGGTTAGCTATCTTCCTTCAATGCGCTCTCCCACCGTTTCGCAGTTGGCGAAAAAGAGCGAAGATAACCAGATTTGGTTCGCACTGGAATCAGTAGTAAAAGCTTCCAGTCTTAACGTCATCATTCCTGACTTAAAAAGATTAGGAGTGATGGACATTTTAGAGATTGATATTTCAAAAATGATCCCCTAAAAAACAGGGGAAACAGGACCGGCTTAAAAAATAGCCGGTCCTTTTCTTTTGGCTAAAGATATGATAAGTTAATTTAAGCGATAATTTGTTCATTGGCTGTTCCTTTTTAACTTTTTATCTTGAAGGGAGGTGAGAAAATGTGCAAAGAAGATGGTTTGACCAAAGTGCGTCTCGTCCACAATGATTTTCCCGAGGATTTACGCCAGCAAATAGCTCGGGACATAGGCGATTCGTCTGTTGTAATCTCCGAACTCACGGACGAAATCGTTGAGCTGAAATTCGATGAGCGAGAGGAGCCATGGAAACATCCGGGCGCCATAGGCCGAGCAATCCAGGGTTTGATGGACAACAATGAGTGGATTCATTACGAGGAGTCAAAATGAAGAAAATCTCAAATTGCCACCAATCATCCAAAAATGAGCGGTGGCTTTTATTTTGCGGCAAAACTTGATTCTTTAGTTCAGGTCTGGTATTTTTATTAAACGATAGATTTTAAGCTTACTTATGAAATTAGATGAAAAAGAGATAATAAAGAAGCTGATTTCTTTTAAAACTGTTAAGGGCGATTATAATAACGGCTTGAAAGATTTTATTATCAGTTTTTTTAAAGAAATCAAGAAGAAAGAAATAGCTACAATTCCGGAAACAGCCGGCCGAAGTTTTGCCATAAAACTAATGCCGGACAAGGTTTTAAAGAAGCCTATAGTTTTTGCCTGTCATCTGGACACGGTTAGCCCTTCTCAGGAATGGAAAAGTAATCCCTGGTCCCCGGTTTTTAAGAGAGACAGAATTACTGGCCTGGGCGCTGCTGACATGAAAGGTTCCATTGCTAGTATTCTATGCGCGCTGATGGGGAATAGAATAGATTTGAAAAGAGAAATATATTTACTTTTCACTTCGGATGAAGAATCAACGGTAGAAGACATAAAAAAAATGTCTGTCGTCATGAAGATTAACAATGCTGTTATTATTGCGCCAGAACCCACTGGTGGGAAAGTAACTGTTGGGCAAAAAGGAGTCTTAGAGCTGTCAGTTTCCATGCCGGGCAGAAGTTCACACGCTTCAAATGCCAATTGCCAGACCAACGAGAGAGACAATGCTATTTATAAAATGGCGCGAGTTATTGATTTTATAAAAAAACAGGAAGGTTTGTTCTCTGATAAAGAAGATACGATTTTCGGTGTCTCAACGGTTAATTTAGGAAAAATAACGGGTGGTACGGCGATAAATTCAATGGCGGCAAGTTGCGTCTTGGAGCTAAGTTATCGTTTGTCGCCGAGAGACAATTTTAAAAAAATAGCCACTGACCTAACAACAGAAATAAAAAAAATAGACTGCCATGCTAAAATAAAAGTTTTATTTAAGGGGATAGCCTTTGATAGTTACGGGAAAAAAGAAGTGAAAGATTTTAAAAAAATCGTTAGCCGATTTTTTAAAAATTCAAAATTAGATGTGGCTAAATTTTGGAGTGAAGCAGTAGAGCTGAAGGGAAAAAATAATCTTTATTTGATTTTCGGTCCGGGGGATGTCTATCAAGCACATTCGGCTAATGAATTTATTGAAATTGGGAAGTTGAAAAAGTTTACTGTAGCGTGCAGAGCGATTATCAATGAACTGTAACGGACAGAACCTTAAAAACTAATAGGAGGGGAATATGAGTGAGAGAGTGACTCTTCAGCGTTTCAGTCCGCATAGCGGCGGTGACGCCAGGCATTTTGGGCAACTTATTAAATGTTACCGGGATGTTTTCAGCGGTGAACCGTGGAACGAGTGGAAAAAGTGTCGGGTTTGTGGTTTGAAATGGGGTCTCGGTCAAGAAGAGGAGCTTCGGCAGATGGGTTTTACGCATTGCCGTCAGGCCGTGTCTGATTTCTGGACCGAGCAAGAAGTGAGGGGCGATATCTCAAAAGAGGTAGTCCAGCACACTTCTTGTTGGCTCGCGGTGTGCGATGGTAATTGTGACCAGGTGGTTGGTTTCTGTTGGGGGTATCCCATAGAGCCGGAGGTCTTGGAAGGCAAGATTGCTTTGTCAGGCGTGGCGGCGGAAATAAGAAAAGAATTTGGCAATGTGCCGAAAATATCCTATCATGATGAGATAGGCGTGGCGCAGGATTTTAGAGGAAGAAAAATCGCCAAAGCCATGTTCTCTAATTTTGTTTCCGATATGCTTATCCAAGATTTGGATATTGGAATTGTCAGGACTAAGACGAATCCGCCGACGGTGGCTTTTTCCTGGTTCATGAAGTTGGGATTTAAAGTTATTGCCAGGTATGACGATGCGGATCAGCGGGTAATTCTAGCCGCTTCATACAAAAAGATAATCATTTGATCTGGGAGGAAAATATGTCAAAAGACAGAAAAATTAAACCGGAATTGCTTGGCGGATTCAGGGATTATATCCCTGATGTGATGCTTGCTAAGCAGGAGGTTTTAAGCACTATCAGGCGCAGTTTTGAGCAGTTTGGTTTTTTGCCTTTGGACACTCCTGCTTTGGAGAGGTCGGCAGTTTTGGGAACGGACACGAATGAATTCAAGATGGAGGTATATCGGTTTACGGCTGGCGACCAGGATGTTACGTTGCGTTTTGATTTGACGGTTCCTTTGGCCAGAGTTGTCGCGGCGTATCCGGAGATACTCAAGCCGTTCAAGCGTTATCAGTGTGGTTCAGTTTGGCGGAAAGAAAAACCGCAGGCCGGTCGGTTCAGAGAATTTACGCAGTTTGACGCGGATATTGTTGGTAGTGACTCAATCCTGGCTGACACAGAAATCATTACCTTGATGTATACAACGATGAAGAATCTGGGATTGGATAATTTCTTAATCAGATTCAATAATCGTAAAATCCTCAATGGTCTGCCAGAAGTCGCTAGTTTTGAGAAGAAAAAAGCCGCCAGCGTTTTCAGGGTGCTAGACAAATTAGAGAAGATTGGTTTGGAGGCGGTATTGGCAGAATTAAAAATGGAACCGGTTAGCGTCTTTG
Source organism: uncultured Candidatus Saccharibacteria bacterium (assembly GCA_964647205.1). GTDB lineage: Bacteria > Patescibacteriota > Minisyncoccia > Portnoybacterales > GWB1-42-6 > CAZYIG01. Next base: position 4,351 of record CAZYIG010000050.1, read on the forward strand.
ACGAAGAATCGCTTAACCTTTCTGACCAGAGTGTTGTCAAGATAACAGAGTTCTTGTCTCTAGCCGGAGCTTCGCTGGACAATCTGAAAAAGTTTTTCCGAGGAGTTGTAATTGCCGAAGAAGGGATCGTTGAATGCGAGGAAATATCACAGCTGCTTAAATCGTTGGATATTCCCAGCAAGAACTGGCAATTTGATCTTTCGGTGGCCCGAGGTTTAGGCTATTATACTGGCCCAGTTTTTGAGACAACTCTTCTGGACTTGCCTCAGATTGGTTCGGTTTTCTCCGGCGGTCGATACGACGATCTGGTAACGAGATTTACCGGAGAGAAAATTCCAGCCACAGGCGCGTCAGTGGGCGTTGACCGCTTAATCGCTGCGCTTGAAGCCATGGGGAAACTGAAAAAGATAAAAAGCGTGACGAAAACACTGATTGCTTTTACCAGCAAAACATTAAGCCGCAAGGCTTTCGTTTTGGCGCAAAAGATGAGAAGCGCTGGCATCAACTCGGAAGTTTTCCTGGGCAAGGAAGACTCACTAAAAGGGCAGATAATCTATGCTCTTAAGCAGGGGATACCGTTTGTCATTATTATGGGCGAAGAAGAAGATTCGGCCGGTCAAGTCAAGATTAAAGATATGAATAATCGAACCGAAACCTTGATTCCGGCAGGCGATGTTGTCGCTTTTTTGAAAAATCGCTAATTGATTGACAGGCGGCAATGTAAGTGATAATCTAAAAAATCAATTTAATCACGTTCTTTCTTGGACAAAGGGGACGTAGCTCAGAGGCTAGAGCGATAGGCTGTGACCCTATGTGTCGCGGGTTCGAATCCCGTCGTCCCCCCCAGTCCAAAAGATTTATAAGGCGAGAAACCCCTCGCCTTTTTTTATTTCCTAATTTTTCTGATTCTTGCTATAATTTAACCATAAGCAATGACTCTGCAATCCTTTCTATCCGTTGATGCTTTGTTGACCGCCATTGTGGCGTTGGTTTTTGGTTTGATTGTGTTATTTCGCGGAATATATTAAAAATTTGAAATTCATGGCGCGGTCGCCGTGAAGTAAATTTGTACCTTGAAAGCATCGGCGGGTTGCTATCTGGCACCCGTCGATTTTTATTTTTTCAAACATGGAATTGACAGTATTTTTGAGTAATGGTATATATAATAAATATATGGCAATTGACTGGACGAAAATTTATAAAAAATATAAAGGCCTTTGGGTTGCTTTAATGAACGACCAAATAACGGTTATTGCATCTGACGAAACGGTTAAGGGCGTTATGGAGAAGGCCAGCAAAAAAGGTTTTGAAGAGCCAATACTTTTTCGCGTACCGACAAAAATTATTCCATATGTCGGTGAATTTTGGCTATGAAATTTTTTTATTCAAAAATTTCTCTTTCTCATAAGTCAAAAGTTTTAGGTAATGTCATTCTCAAGCCAATTATTCCTGTTAAAATTATTGTCAACGAAAAAACTGTTAGATATTCCGCGTTGGTGGATTCCGGTGCGGATTTTTGTATTTTTGACGCGGAAATTGGCGAAGCACTTGGTTTGGATGTAAAGTCCGGAGAAAAAGAAATTTTTGGCGGAATTCAAGGCAAAGGTGGGGCAGAGGCATTTTTTCATAAAGTAGGATTAAATATTGGCGGGTGGGGATATAATGCTACTGTGGGTTTTTCTTATGATATCGCTAAATTTGGTTTTGGTGTTTTGGGGCAAAAGGGATTTTTTGATATTTTTACAATAAAGTTTGATTTACTGAAAGAGGAGATTGAATTAAAAGAAAGAAAATAATAAATTTTTATTAACGATAAACTTCAAGCCCGCATAATCTGGCGCTGTCAGCGCCATTCAAAATTTCTCTACGGGGCATGGTTTTATTATAAACGATTTTTGGCTTTTTTGTCCATTAAATTGGCTAGATAAACAACAACCAGAAAAAATATTGACAAATTTATAAAAAAGTAATAAAATACAAGAAACTCTTAAAGCGCATATCCCTTTTCTAAAGAGAACTTTGCATAATTCATCTTTTTTGGCAAAGTTCTCTAAGAGGAGTTGAAATGGCAAAATTTTTGGCTTCATTTGACTAATTTTAGAAATTCAAATGCCAAAAAATTCCTTTTTTCAAACTCCTCTAAAGAGTTTCTCTCATCTTCGGCAGAGCTTTCCTGGCCGCTTCGTCCAATAATTTCATAGCCTGTTCTCGTTTTCCATAAAGCCTGGGCGGTTGCCGCAGAAATCCCTTAGCC
>CAZYIG010000051.1:0-5905 GCA_964647205.1 uncultured Candidatus Saccharibacteria bacterium
ATGCCGATAAAGAACAATTAAAACAGTGTGGACAAAGATAAAAAAAATTATTCCCCATAAAGCCAAGCGCTTTGGACTAGACGATGAATTAAGGATTCTTAATTTAAAAAATGATTGGGATAAAATAGTTACTGAAGCGTTGGGCGATAAATTTAAAAAAAAATCGGAGACAATTAATTTAAAAAGCGATATTTTATATGTCCGGTGCCAGAATGCTATTTGGGCGGGAGAGTTTCAATTAAAAAAAAATAAGTTACTGGAAATTATTAAGAATCATAAAATAAATATAAAACAAATAAGATTCATATTTTAAAATGAGTATTGATATCGATAAAATAAAAGAAGATAGCTCGGCACTAAAAAACGAAGCCCGAGAAAAAACGATAGGCTATATTATTGCCGCTTTAAGTTTGGTGGCAGGTCTTGTTTGGAGCGATACGATTAAGGCTATTATTGAATACCTGTTTCCTCTGGGCCAAAAAGGTATCTGGTTAAGAATAATTTATGCCGTTATTATTACAATAGTAATTGTAGTTATCTCTTTTTATTTGACAAGAATGGCAAGCAGAAGATCGGGGGCTGATAAAAAATAATTTTTCTAACCAAAAAACTCCCAAGTAATTGGGAGTTTTTTGGTTAATCAGTCTTTATTTCATATAGACGGTAATTTTTTCTTCTTGTCGGTTAAGAGCCCAATCATAGGCCACAACTTTTATGATGTTGATTCCACTTGGTGTATTGGTTGGCGGGATAAAAGATACTTGATAGGGAGCAGAAAGGACCGAGCCGACAAAATTATCATTGAAGAAACAGTCAACTTGTTTTATTCCCAAGGGGGCCGTTATTTCAGCGAGGATGGTAATTTTTTCTAAATTCAGACTTTGGCCATTAAAAGGATAAATTATTTTTATTGTAGGAATATTTTTTTCATCATTAGAATCGTCTCTTTGAGTTGGTAGCGAATTATTATCAATAACTACTTTATCTTTCAGCCATTCTTGGGCCGCGGCTTCCCAATTTTTATATTGAGGATCATTGGCGGGGTCGGCTGGAGTTTTTCCCCGGGGATCGTCTTTTTTAACATAATATAAGACAGAGTGAGCTTCTTGATGGGTTATTTCTTCAATAAGATCAGTTGGTGTATTCTCGTTGGCTAGCAATCCCGAGAGTTTATTAATTTTTACTTTTATGGTGTTAAGGTAAGACCCATCAAGAATTGATTTTTCAGTTAAAATTGGCTCTGGTTTTGTAAATTCTTCTTTTTCACTGGGCAAGCAAAAATAATTGGCGGCTTTATTTTGCTCGTCTTGGCAGCCCGCTTTTAATTCATAAGCCTTTTTGATAAAACTATTCCAAAGGGGAGCGGCGGCAGCCATGCCGGCTCCTTCGCGCGTCATGGACGTATTGTCATTATTCCCCACCCAAACGCCCGCCACCAGCGAGGGGGTATAGCCAACCGTCCAGGCGTCGCGATAGCCCTGCGTCGTGCCGGTTTTAACGGCTACTTGTCGGTCTTTAAAATAAAGCGGCGAAGCGGCGCCAAAAATCGGCGACCGAGCCTCGTTATCAGCCAGCATAGCGGAAATATTTCTAGCAGCTTGTTCATTTAGAATCTTGGCTGGAGCAACCTTATATTCTTCAATCAGGTTTCCATTTTTATCCTCAATTCTTAGAATAGGATTTTTTTCATTTTTAATTCCTTCAGTGGCGAAAACGCCATAAGCGGCCACTTCGTCAAGCAGTTTAACTTCGCCGCCACCCAACACTAAAGAGAGACCATAATAGTTGTTGTTTAAAGAGGTAATTCCCATTTCTTTAGCTTTTTTTATAGTATCTTCAACGCCGGCTAAATAAAGCATTTGAACAGAGGGAATATTTAGTGATTGGGCCAGCGCTAAGCGGGCAGTGATTGGTCCGCGGAATTTATCGTCATAATTGCCAGGATGGTAGCAATCTAGGCCATACTGGTCTTTATTTTGGCTGGCATCGGCAGCGCAACTGGGATTAAATTCGGTTTTTAAATCAAACAAAACAGTGTTTGGGGTGTAACCTTTTTCTAGAGCGGTAACATAAGCGAACGGTTTGAAAGATGAACCGGGCTGGCGGTCGCGGATGGTTACATTAACATTGCCATCGTTTTCTATATCAAAATAATCTCGTGAGCCAACCATGGTTAAAATTTGTCCGGTTTTTGGATCAATGGCGGCTAGGGCGGCATTGTAGGCTTTGTATTTTTTCCAATTATTTTGGGCGCCTTCACTAATAATTTGTTCAGCCGCTTGCTGTAAGTCCCAATCTAGGGTGGTGTAAACCTTGAGGCCGGATGTTTCAATGTAATTAGCGCCGTACTTAGATTCTAAATATTCTTTAACATACATAACAAAGTGAGGCGCTTTTATGCCATGAGCTTGGGTCGCAAGCTTTGGCGTTTCTTTTTTAGCCGCCACAGCTTCTTCGGCCGAAACATAATTATATTTAACCATTCGGTCTAAGATATAATCTTGGCGCGCTTTTAATTCTTCGGGGTGTGAGCCATAGGGCGAAAGGCGGCTGGGAGCTTGGGGCAAGGCGGCCAGCAGTGAAGCTTCGCTTAGAGTCAGGTCTTTAGCTGTTTTGCCAAAAAAAGTTTGAGCAGCGGCTTCTATCCCATAAGCATTAGAGCCGTAGGGGATTTGGTTCAAATAAAAACTAAGAATTTCGTTTTTAGAATAACGCCGTTCAAGCTCAAGCGATAAAACCGCTTCTTTGATTTTTCGCGACCAAGTGCGCTCATCGCTTAGCATGGCTTTTTTAACAAATTGTTGAGTAATGGTTGAGCCGCCTTGAGAAATTTTCTGTCCTAGAAAATTATAAATTGCCGCTCGGATGATGGATTTAAAGTCTAGCCCGATATGGTTATAAAATTCGGCGTCTTCAGCGACGAGGGTAGCATTTTTAAGATAAGGAGAAATTTCATCAAGCGCCACGAGCGTTCTTTTTTCTTCGCCGTGAATATCATAAAGAATTATTTTTCCAGTGCGGTCAAAAATTTTAGTGGATTCAATGATTTGGCGCTCGTTTAATTTCTGCGGATCCGGCAGATCCTTAGCCAGAAAAGCAAAAATTCCCAAGCCAGAAATTGCGGTCAAGAGAATTAAGAAAATAAGGGACTTCAAGATAATTTTTACTGAGCGCCAGCTGGTTTTTACCTTGCGTCGACAGAAGGATTTATTTTTTCTGAAGATACTCATTAATTCTTATTATGCCCCAGATGCTATTTTTTTTCAAGAAAAAAGCCTCCGTCCCGCTGGGCGGGAAGAGGAGGCTTTATATTTTTTAAAAAGGTAAATTATTATTCTAATTCGTCTTCGTCGTCGGTTATACCATCATCCTTAAGATCACCGAGGGCATCTTCTTCTCCTTCAATTGGTTCTTCGGCAGGATCTTCGTCGGTTGGAGCAACTATGCCCAGACCATCATCATCAGCGTCGGGTCCCTTCGTTTGAAAAAATAAATCGGTCATTTTTAAAATAGATTTTATTATAGAGAGTTCGACCTTTAAAAAGTTTTATTGAAACTATTCTATTTAAATATAAAAATACTGTCAAGAGAAAGAGTTGGGGATAATTATTATTTAAGCGAGTGGGCGCAACAAATAGCGGCAGCCAGCGCGTCAGCGGCATCATCGGGTTGGGGGATTTCTTTGAGTCCCAGAACGGCTTTGACCATATGCTGGACTTGATTTTTCTCCGCCCGGCCATAACCAGTTAAGGCTTGTTTAATCTGGAGCGGAGTATATTCATAAACGGTAATTTTTTGCTGGCTGGCGGCCAGCAAGATAACGCCGCGAGCTTGGCTGACCTTAATTACAGTTTTTAAATTTTTAAAAAAGAAAAGATTCTCAACCGTAATAATCTCCGGTTTATGTTTTTTAATGAACTTGGTCAGTTTTTGATGAAGGTCATTCAGCCGCTCGGCAGTTGTCTCCTTAGGGTTGGTTGTTAGGCAATCAAAAGCCACCAGCGTGGCTTTTTTGTTTTGGTATTCAATTAGTCCAAGACCGATGGCGACGGTGCCTGGGTCAATGCCGAGAATTTTCATATTATAAACTTACATTAGTATAAACCTCATTAACGTCATCATGATCGTCTAGCATTTCAAGCAGTTTTTCCAGGCGCTCTCTATCCTTGGGGTCATTAATTATAATTTCATTTTTTGGCACCCAAATCAGCGAAGCATCTTCTGGCACAATCTTTTTTTCTTCCAGCGATTTTTTAATTTTTTCCAGTTCGTCGGGTTTAGTATAAACTTCCATAATTTCTTTGTCTGACCACTTAATATCTTGGGCGCCGCTGTCAATCGCGGTCAGCTCCAGCTCGTCTTTCTTACCAGAGCTAAGCTCAGCTTTGCCAGAGCTAAGCTCAGCTTTGCCAGAGCTAAGCTCAGCTTTGGCGGCCGAAGTTTTGATAAGAATTAATCCGTATCGCTCAAATAACCAAAGCACCGAACCTGGGTTAGCTAATTTCCCGTCATGCTCGGATAATAGAAATTTAAGTTCAGAAATGGAGCGGTTATTATTATCGGTCGTTCCTTCAATTAATAAAGCCGAGCCGCCCGGTCCATAGGCTTCAATAATAAATTCATCAATTTGCGCGCCTTCAAGTTCTCCTGTGCCCTTAGTGATAGCGCGTTCAATATTATCAATGGGCATATTTATAGAACGTGCCTTATCCATCAATGTTCGAAGAGTCGGATTAGCCTGCGGGTCTTTGCCTTTGGCGCGAGAAGTAATACTAATAAGCCTAGACATTTTGCTAAATAGTTTTCCTTTTTTGGCGTCCGTGAGCGCCTTTCGGTGTTTGATTTGAGACCACTTATTATGACCGCTCATATATTTATTTAAGTAGCTCAATTTTTTGTCATTTTAAGAGAGCGTAGCGATTGAAGAATCTAAAATAAATCCTAAATCCAAAATCCTAATTTCTAAACAAATTCAAAATTCTAAATTCAAAAATTCCAAACAAGACTCATCTATATCTGTTTTGAATTTGGGATTTCGGTAATTGGGATTTGTTTAGGATTTAGATATTAGAATTTTGAATTTTTATAGCCGCCTTCATCTTAATCATCCATTCCTTCTATGTCAATCTGTTTTTGGCGTCTAAAATAAATTAATCCGCTGGCCGCTAGGCCGGCTAATAAAATAACGCCAGCCAAGCTTAAGACAAAACTGGCCTTAGGGCTTCTTTTGGTTGGCTCGCCTAGACTTGGCTCGCCGATAGCTGCTGATAAATTTATATTTCCTGATCTATTGGTTGATTGGTTGGTGATAGAGAGAGAAGGCGTTGAATTTATAGTCGTTTGCGGAGCCGGTGTTTTTTTATTTGGTGTTGGACTACTTGGCGCGGCGACACTTTCTTCAAGCGGATTAATCTTTTCAGTAGCCGTCGCCATAGCGGCTGGCTTGTTATTTTCAAGAGCCGATTTTTTGTTAGCGCTTCCCGGTGTTGGCTGGTTAGTCCAAAGCCAGCTGGCGCCAAATTTAGCCACCGATTGGCCCGGCTTGGCCTTGTCGTAAGAAACCGCGTGCACCACTTGGTCGTCCGGCCAAAGAAGCCGAACCTTGTCACCTTCATTATTGAGCGTTGATTTATTAAACGAGATAACTAGAAATCCGTTAGCGTAAATTGTCGCGTTAGCCGGAATAACTTGCGGCGATGTGGAATTCTCCGCATCATCAATCTGCCAGCCGGCTAAATTTATAACCGCCGAGCCGGCGTTAAATAATTCTACCCATTCTTTTTCGCCGTCGCTCGGCGCGGGCCCAGCTGAGCTGGGCGCGGGCAAAAATTCGTTAATTAAAATATCTTTGGAATAATCAAAAGTTTGAGCCGTGGCGCTGGGCGACGGTGTGGCAGTCGCAGTT
>CAZYIG010000051.1:5915-6347 GCA_964647205.1 uncultured Candidatus Saccharibacteria bacterium
CTGGGAGTTGGTGTCGGCGCGGAAGATTCACTGCTGTTTGCCGCTTTTGGCGTGCCATCGGCATTGGCGCTATTTTGCCACGCGCCGCCGGCAGTTCTTTCCATGGTCAGTTTTTGCGCGTTGTCGCCAGCGGGCCAGCCGGCGGAAGCGTTAATTTCGCTAACTAAACTATTTTGCGCGTTAAACAATTTCAGATAGTCGCCGCTATTGCCTAGCGCGCCGGCATAGATTTGGTCGGCGGTAATTCCGGGCACAGAATCGTCGTTGGTTCTTTCTAGTAAAAAATAGCCATTGGCAGAAATTTGCCCGGCTAAAGTTATGGAATATTTATCGTCGGCGCCCCAGATAATTTTCCAGCCGGCTAAATCAACGGGCGAAGCATCATTATATAATTCCATCCATTCATCATTGGCGCTGGCGGATGACCCCATC
>CAZYIG010000052.1:0-6332 GCA_964647205.1 uncultured Candidatus Saccharibacteria bacterium
CGTTTTTTCGAAGCGGCTAGCCGAACGGTTTTTATTCTACTTTTATCCCCATAGAGCGTGCCGTTCCTTCAATAATTTTCATTGCTTGCTCAATATCATTAGCGCTCAAATCGGCCATTTTCTTTTGTGCGATTTCTCGGATCTGGTCACGCGTTACACTGCCAACTTTTTCTTTTAAAGGATTGGCCGCGCCTTTAGCCACCCCCGCTGCCTTGCGCAGCAAATCGGCCGCCGGCGGCGTTTTAAACTTTAATTCATAAGTCCGATCTTCGTAAATCGTAATTTCTACTGGAACAACATCACCGATTTGAGCTTTGGTTCCTTCGTTGAAACGACTGCAAAACTCCATCAAATTCAAACCGTATTGACCCAAGGCTTGACCGACTTTCTGTCCCGGCGATGCCTGGCCAGCCGGCAATTGCATTTTTAAAATTGTTTTTACATTCTTTGCCATAAATTTCAACTCGCCACTAATACACAAATTTTCACGAATGGCACGAATTAATTAGTGTTATTCGTGTGTCATTAGTGTATTGGTATCGCTTTTATTTAAAGTTTCTTTATCTGTAAAAAATCTAATTCTACTGGTGTTTCGCGGCCAAACATAGAAATTAAAACTTTAATTCGGCCTCGTTCTTCATCAATTTCCGCTATCTTGCCATCGGTGTCTTTGAACGGACCGTCAACAATTTTAATTGAATCGCCCAGCGCAATATCAAACTTATATTTAGGCTCATCTACGCCCATGCGCCGCTGAAGTTCTTTTATTTCTTCCGGTGAGATTGGCGTTGGTGTTGTGCCCGAACCCACAAAACCAGTTACCCGCGGCGTATTTCGCACTACGTACCAAGAATCATCAGTGACCATCATCTCAACCAAAACATAACCCGGATAGATTTTTTCTTCTACCACTTTACGCTTGCCAGCTTTAATTTTGATTTTTTTCTCAATTGGTACCAGCACATTAAAAATCTTATCTTCCATGCTCATCGATTCAATGCGCTGACGTAAATTTCGCGCTACCGCTTCTTCATAACCAGAATACGTATGTAATACGTACCAATTTCTACCTCGTGATATTTGCTTTGCCATGATAACCCGACACCAGTACACGAATTGGCACGAATGTCACGAATTAATTAGTGTTATTCGTGTGTCATTGGTGTATTGGTGTCGCTTTCATTAGATAACAAACTTATTCAATGCCCAAGAAAAAATTAAATCACCAAAACCCAGAAAAAAAGCCACGCCCAGTGAAATCAAAACTACCATTATGGTATAACGGATAGTTTCTTGACGCGTGGGCCAAGTGACTTTTTTGAGCTCAACCTTGACTTCACCTAAAAAATTAGCAATTCTGGTAAAAAAATTCATAATATTTTATTTTTTTGTTTTTTAAAAACCCCTCTCGGGGCTTTATCTTCTGCCCCTAGTGTACATCTGATCGCCATTAAATGTCAAGATTCTTGACCCCCTTGGCGTGGGTTTGAATAAAACGCTTGCGCGGCGCCACTTCATCGCCCATCAGAATATCAAAAACTTTATCCGCTTCTTTGGCATCGGCCACTTTTACTTGTTTTAGAACGCGCCTGGTCGGATCCATGGTTGTTTCCCACAATTGACTCGGGTTCATTTCACCAAGGCCTTTGTAGCGCTGAATCGTCATACCGCTAATTTTTTCCTCAATCGTTTCTATTTCCGCTCCAGCTTCCGCTCCTATTTCTGCTTCTTCTTTCTCCCCTTTCGTTTTTTTACCAGCCTCGCCGAGTCTAGGCGGGCCGGCTTTAATCGCTGCTTTATCCCCGCTTCGCTCTCGCGAAAGCGAGGCGAGAACTTTGGCTTTTTTAAACTCTTCAACAATTTCTAATTTTTCCTCATCAGAATAGGCATACTTAAATTCCTTGCCCCGCGATATCCGATAAAGCGGCGACTGCGCGATGTATAAATGTCCCGCGTCAATTATCGGCATGAAATAACGAAAAAATAAAGTCAAAAGCAAGGTTCTAATATGAGCACCGTCAACGTCCGCATCAGTCATGATGATTATCCGGTGATAACGAAGCTTAGAGATATCAAATTCATCAGCAATTGCCGTTCCCATTGCAATAATTAAGGCCTTAACTTCTTTAGAAGATAGAGCCCTATCCAAACGAGCTTTTTCCACGTTCAAAATTTTACCTTTGAGTGGCAAAATGGCCTGGAAGCGCCGATCCCGACCCTGTTTAGCTGAGCCGCCGGCTGAATCACCCTCAACGATAAAAATTTCTGATTCTTCGGGTTTGCGAGAAGAGCAATCGGCTAGTTTTCCCGGCAGAGATAAACCATCCAAGATGCCCTTGCGCAAGACCGTATCTTTCGCCGCTTTAGCCGCTTGGCGCGCTTTGGCCGATAGAACACATTGATTTAAAATTTCTTTAGCGTCATTAGGATTTTTTTCTAAATATTCCTCCAATGCATCCGACATCACCGCTTCAACCGAAGTCCGCGCTTCCGGGTTGCCTAGCTTCGCTTTAGTCTGCCCTTCAAATTGCGGCTCGCGTAATTTTACTGATATAACCGCTGTAATTCCCTCACGAACATCATCGCCGGTTAAATTTTCATCCGAACTTTTTAAAAAACCGGCTTTTCTGGCATAATCATTTAAACTTCTTGTTAAGGCTGTCCGAAAACCGGTCAGATGCATTCCGCCTTCAACCGTATGAATATTATTAGCAAAGCTAATTTCATAACCTTGCAGATCATCAGTATATTGAAAGGCTGCTTCCACTTGCAAGCCTTCGTGTTCCCGATTAACATAAAAAATATTATCATGCCGCGGCTCGTTTTCATCGTTTAAAAATTTAACGTAAGAGATAATCCCGCCTTCAAAGAAAAAACCATAAGACCGCTCACCCGAATCAGTCCCCCGCTGTTCAATTGAACTCTTTTTTCCGCCTACTTGGCAAGTACCAAAAAACTCATCATTTTCTTTCTCAACCTGGCGTAAATCGCGGATAATAATTTTAGCGCCGCGGCATAAATAAGCCTGCTGGCGCAAATGACCCAAGATTGTTTCCCAATTAAAACGGATATCTTTAAAAATTTCTGCATCGGGCTCAAAAAAGATTGTCGTGCCACGACGATCACATTTACCTAATTTTTGCACTTTAGCTTTTGGTTTTCCTTGAGAATACTCCTGGGTATAAAGATAACCATCTCGGCAAACTTCTGCCCGCATCCACTTAGAAAGCGCATTAACCACCGAAACACCAACGCCATGAAGACCGCCTGAAACTTTATAAGATTCTCCGCCAAATTTACCGCCGGCGTGCAGCGTACAAAGCACCGTTTCTAAAGCTGATTTTTTCGTTTGCTTGTGAATATCAACCGGAATGCCGCGGCCATTATCTTTAACGCGTACCCGATTTTGCGGCAAAAGCGCTAATTCAATTTCATTGGCATATCCGCCCATCGCCTCATCTAAAGAATTATCTACAACTTCCCAAATTAAATGATGCAGACCTTCAACTCCGGTTGAACCAATATACATGCCGGGGCGCTTGCGCACCGGGTCCAATCCTTCTAAAACATAAATGTCTTTAGCTTCATAAGAAACATTCGCTCCGTTCCCGTTCCCATTTTTCCCGTTACCATTACTATTATTTTTTGCCATGTTGTTAGTGAATTAGTAAATTAGTTAATAAGTGAATGCTGCCTGAATTAATTTTTTTGAACATGATAATTAATAAACCCATTCAGTAATTTTCCCGTTTCTCCCCTTTTGATGCTTAGCTCTCTATACTGCGAGTCATCGAGATATTTTAAATTAAAAGATAATTCTATATAATAATCAACTTCTGCTAGCGAGCCCTTCGCAATATAATAAAATTGCAATCTTTCTTTTTTATTATTTCTACTATAGCCCTCCGCTATATTAGCCGGCACCGAAACAGCAGCTCGCCTCACCTGAGAGACTAATCCAAAAATTTCTTCCCTGGGAAAACTTTTGGTATATTTATAAATTAAAATTACTAATTCGTCAGCTCTTTGAAATAAATTCAATTTCTTATATCCAGCTACTTCTTCCATATTTACTAATTCACTTGTTTACTGATTAACTACTCCTTGTCTCGATATAAAAAAGCCATTTCGATGGCTAATATAATTATTAAAAAAAATAAAGATGACCACCAATAAAAAACACCGAAAGTTTGCATAATTAGAAATCCAATCAGCAGAAGACTCAATAGCGTTCCCTCGCGGAAAGAAATCCCCAAAAAGATATCGAGCGGCCTGCCTTTAAATTTTAACCGGCGCCAGCCAAGACCCGCTAGGCTGAAAAATCCGCAAAGACTCAAAAAGAGACTCGAAAAAAGCAACGATAAAACTATGGCATTATTGCCTTCGGGCGAAACAAACCACAAAATTGTCAAAAAAGAAATCAGAGCAATAAAGCTGGCCAGCCCAATGCCCCAAAGATAGATCTTTAAGGTCATGATTTTATACTCTAATTTTACCTTATTTTGGCACCCGACGCAAGATGAAAAACAACAAAATTGTGGACAAAAAAACCGCTCAAATAAGCGATTTTTAGCACTGCGGGCCGGACGGGATTCGAACCCGTGGTCTTCTCCGTGACAGGGAGACGCGATATCCAGGCTACGCTACCGGCCCATAAAATTAACCTATCCTATATTAAAATATTTTTCAAATATTTTCTTCTTTCTAGCTAGAAATAAGTCCTTTTCGCTACCATTATACATAAAATTATACAAAGATAAGCTGTCCTTTACAGAAAAAAATAGACGGTGCCCTCTTCCATGAAAGTATAATGTTCCGCCGGATACGCCAGCAAGCCTCTTAATCTTAGTATGCATCTTCTCCAAGAAAATTTTACTACCCGATGTAAAACCAGACAAGACAGTCGTATATACCCTATTATTTCTATCTGCTCTTCTGTATTTGGTTGAAACAACATTTCCGTCTCCGTCAAAATACCCTCTCAAAAAATGTGAAAAATATTTATCGGGTATTTCGGGTAAAGAAATTATTTTGCTCTTTCTCGGCAACATGCCAAGCGCTAGTAAATCATTAAACATCTCCCCGCTACCAATCTGCAGGCGATAAATAGTTTTCCAATTCCCGTTTCTTTTCCGTGTAGCGATTTTATGCTCTGAGCCTAATGTCTTTCTAATCTTAAACAATAAATCTCTGTCTGTAATCTGAAATTCAATGAAATGAGCGCCTCTTTTATTTTTTATCATGCTACCATCGGCCGTAAAAAATCCTAGAACATAAGCCATATCCGGCGACCATTTTTTGAAAAAATTTTCGTTCTTTATTCTAAAAATCGGCACAAATTTTACTTTTTAAATTCTTCGTACCAGGGGTGGGGATCGAACCCACGACCCCAGCCTTATGAAGACCGTGCTCTACCACTGAGCTACCCTGGCTTAAACAAATAAAAAATGACAACATAAAATGCTAAAATCAGTCCCGTAAAGCGGAACGCCAAAATTTTACATTTTGAAATTTGCATTTTTAATTTTCTATGTTGCGGGGCCCGGAATTGCACCGGGGTCTGGGGCTTATGAGACCCCCGAGATACTTCTTCTCTACCCCGCGATAAAAATCAACTTTATTAGTATAACGAAAAACCTTGCATTTAGCAAGTTCTGTAAAAATTATCCAAAAAAAAATACCACGCATTTTACGGGGTATTTTAAATTTTTTAACTAATTACGATAAATATTCCAACTCTTTCAATGCTGTTTCGATGTTGCCAACCGCCCGCTCGGCCTCTTCAAAGGAAATCCTTATTTCGGAATTCTTCACTATTCGATCGCGGATTTTATGAGTTTCCCAAATCTTATCAACACTTTTTATTTCCGTTTGAGTAATTTGCCCAAGCCGTTCATCCATGTTCTTGCCTGGTAATCCTATTTTTTTAAAAATATCATCTAATAAAGTATCGGCTTCAATCACGGCCAATTTTAAATTAGCTTCGTCTCCTTTTTTTAATTTTTCTAAAATTTTCTCCCAACGCTGATTTTCGGGTTGGCCATATGCAACTTGATTAGCATAAACCCGTTCTCTGACCCACCAACTCGCGTCAGAACGCTTTAGTAAAATGGCAATCAAAATTGCGAGGGTTAAAGAAATTAAATAACTGGTTAATTTTAGAATTATTAAAACAGCTCCGAAATTAGCCGAAGTGACATAAAGATAGATTTGGTCGTAGATCTCTAAAAATAAAGTAATCATAATGCTTAGCGACTCTTCCTGTCATCAAAGCGAGGGAATTAGTTTCAAAACGCTCAAGCCGACCGTGCCCGCCGATAACCAAAGCTGAT
>CAZYIG010000053.1:0-6181 GCA_964647205.1 uncultured Candidatus Saccharibacteria bacterium
ATTTTTCTCCAGCGGCTAGCCTCGCTTTTAGAAAAACTGAGCGTTTCAGAAAACACATCCTCACTTTTAATCTTTATGATGACCGCTATTGTTTTTATAATTATTTTAGCCGTGTTGGTCTTTGTCCATGAGCTTGGACATTTTTTAGTTGCTAAAAAATTTGGAATAAAAGTGGAGGAATTCGGTTTTGGTTTCCCGCCTCGCCTTTGGGGCATAAAAAGAGGAGGAACAATTTATTCGATTAACTGGATACCTTTTGGCGGTTTTGTGAAAATTTTTGGCGAAGATGGCGGAGATAGAACTGACAAACAATCTTTTGTTTCAAAAAAAATTTGGCAGCGAACTAGCGTTCTTTTAGCCGGCGCAGCAATGAATGTTATCTTAGCCGTTTTTTTATTATCATTGGGATTTATGATTGGGTTGCCGTGGGCTGTTGAAGACAATGAAAATGTTGCCGGGGCAAAAGTTCAAATAACTCAAATTGCTCCTAGTTCGCCAGCGGAATTAGCCGGTATTAAAACAGGGGATATAGTTTTGGGGGCGAGTAGTTTGGCAGAAAAACTTAGCAACTTGGAAAAAGTCGTTGATTTGCAAAGTTTTATAGACAGGAATAAGGGCCAAGAAGTTCTAGTTGATTTAAAAAGAGGCCAGGCTGTTTTAACTTTTAAATTAATTCCGCGAGAAGATCCGCCGGCGGGAGAAGGGGCGATAGGTGTGGGACTAGCTAGGGTTTCTAAGGTTGTTTTCCCCTGGTACCGGGCAATTTGGGAAGGCTTCGTAACAACTTTTAACTTGATTTGGCTGACCCTTTCTTCTCTGGGTATGTTAATTTGGCAGCTTTTTAGTCATGGTCGCGTAGTGGGTGAAGTAACTGGTCCGGTTGGAATTTATTCGATTACCGGTCAGGCAGCGCAAATGGGTTTTGTTTATATATTGCAATTGGCTGCGCTTTTATCAATCAATCTAGCTGTCATTAATGCTTTTCCTTTTCCGGCGCTAGACGGCGGACGGGTGCTATTTTTGCTTATTGAAAAAATAAAAGGATCGCCAGTTAGCGAGCGGGTTGAACGGACAATTCATTCGGCTGGCTTTGTTTTCTTGATTTTGTTGATGGTTGTGGTAGCTTTTAAAGATATCGGGAAGCTTTTCTAATCAGTTACAAAAAAACAAATAAATGTTCAATAGGTTATTCGGAAAATTTTCAAAAGATATTGGAATAGACCTGGGTACGGCCAATACTCTAGTTTACGTTCGTGGCCGAGGGATTGTTATTAATGAACCTTCAGTCGTTGCCGTTAATCAAAAAACCGGGCAGATTTTAGCCATTGGCAGCGAAGCTAAAAGAATGGTTGGACGAACACCCGGCCATATTGTGGCGACGCGACCGCTAGTTGATGGCGTAATTTCGGATTTTGAAGTGACGGAGCAAATGCTGCGTTATTTTATTAATCAGGTTCACCGAAAGGGCTTCGCTTTTTTATCTCGGCCTCGGGTGGTGGTTGGTGTTCCTTGCGGAGTGACAGAAGTGGAAAAGCGGGCCGTGGAAGACGCGGCCCGGAATGCCGGCGCCCGAGAAGTTTTTTTAATTGAAGAGCCGATGGCGGCGGCGATTGGTTCTCGTTTGCCGATTCAAGATCCAGCGGGAAATATGATCGTGGATATTGGCGGCGGTACTTGCGAAGTAGCGGTTATTTCGCTAGGTGGCATTGTTGTCAGTAAAAGTTTGCGGATTGCCGGTGATAAATTAAATGATGATATAGTTAAATATGCCAGGGATGAATTTAAATTGTTATTGGGCGAAAAAACGGCGGAAGATATAAAAATTTCTATCGGTTCAGCTTTTGAATTGGACGAAGAGTTGCGAGCCACCATGAGGGGCCGAGACCTGCTTAACGGTCTGCCAAAAGAAATTACTGTAACGGACACCAATATTCGGGAAGCAATGGCACGCTCGGTTAAGATTTTAGTTAATTCGATAAAAGCAACCGTTGAACAAACTCCGCCAGAGCTGGTGGCTGATATTATGGAAAAAGGAATTGTGCTGGCTGGGGGCGGCAGTCTCCTGCGGGGGTTGGATAAATTAGTAGCCAGAGAAACGCAAATGCCAGTTAGAATTGCTGAAGACCCGCTAACGGCGGTGGTGCGGGGATGTGGCGTTGTTTTGGAAGACATTGACAAGCTTCAAGAAGTTTTAGTTTCACCGCAATATCGCGAAGCTCCGAAATAAATAATAAAGGCCGTAATTATAAAAAATAAGAAGTATTTATTAAATGAGCCAAGGACGTTTTTCAAAAACTTTTTATTTATTCTCTATTTTAGCAGTTATTTTGCTGCTGATTTTTTTTAATTATTTGGGATGGTTAGGTTTCCCTAAGGATTTTGTTTATAATGTGTCATCGCCCTTTATGAGGCTTTTTCAGTCGGTTGACCGGCAGATAGCAGGTGCTTTTAATTTTTGGACTGAACTTAAAAACTTAAATCAAGAGAATAAAACTCTGGGAGACGAAAACAAAAAACTTCTTGATGAAAATATGAATTTGAAAGAAGTGTTGAGAGAAAATGAATTATTACGCCAGCAATTGGCGATTGCACCGTTAGTCCAAAAGCAATTAGTTCTAGCTGATGTTATCGGCTATCTGCCTCAAGTTGGTCAATATTTTTTATTGGACAAAGGCAGTCAGCAAGGATTAAAAGAAGGGATGACGGTTGTCACCGCTGATAATTTTTTTGTTGGCCGGTTAATTGAAGTTGGTGATCGTTGGGCCAGAGTTTTGCTAGTACTGGACAGCAATTTTTTAGTTAATGCCCTGACTCAAGAAACAAGAATAAGGGGAATGGTTAAGGGCAATCATGGTCTTGGTTTAATTATGGAAATGATTCCCATAGACGCCGAAATAAAAGTTGGAGAAAATGTTCTGACCTCTGGAATTAACGATCAGATATCAAGCAGTTTAATTATCGGTCAAATATCTTCTATTGAAAAAAAAGAAAGCGAGATATTTCAGCAGGCAATTCTGCGGCCGGTAGTTGATTTTAATAAATTGGAGAAGGTTTTTGTCATTATAAATTAAGGCGATTAAACCAATGATTTCTTTTCTTTTTGTTGTTCTCTCTCTGATTGGCGTCGCTTGGCAGTTAACGACTTTGGCGGAAATTTCTTTTTGGTCAGTTTCGCCTAATCTGGTTTTAGCTATTGTTTTGGCCGGCGCTATTCTTAGGCACGAATCATTAAAGATAGTTTGGTTAGTTTTTTTACCTGCTTTATGGCTAGACTTTTTGAGCGGTTATCCTTTCGGCATGATGATCTTGGGGTTTTGGAGCTCTTTCTTTTTAGTTAATTTTTTAGCGGCGCATTGGCTTAAAAAAAGTGATTTGCCAGCCAAAGCTTCTCTTTTATTGATTGGTATTATTTTTTTTGAGATTAGCCAGATTCTGCTGTCTTGGCTGACTTTTTTTCTTAATTTAGCATCAGATTTTAGTTTTGATGGCTGGGATTTTTGTTTAAAATTAGTGGCTAGTATTTTAATAAATGGTATTTTAGCCTTGGTGATTCTGCAATTTTTTAATAAGAGCGTTTTTTTAAACACCTATGATCAGCCGGTTAAAATTAGATAAAACATTTACTCGCTACCGAGTTAAAAAAACTTTTAAAGAGAATATTGAAGCAGAAGAAATTTTGCTGGATGCTACTCGGTCAGATAAACTCGGTGAGCAAAAAATAGAAGTTCCAATTAGCCGGAATAATTTTAAAATTTTCTTAGGGATTATTTTGGGCGGTTTTTTGATTTTTTCCGGTCAAGCGGCTTATTTGCAGTTGTTCCGGGGTGATTATTTTAGTCAGGCAGCGGAAAATAATTATATTCGTTCTCTGCCGGTCTTGGCTTCAAGGGGAATTATTTATGATCGGTCAATGAAACAGTTAGTTTATAATATTCCTAGTTTTGACCTGGTAATTTCGCCGCAGGATTTGCCAGCGGCGGCAAACGATCGCTCTTTAGTTATCAGCAAAGTTTCAAAATTAACCGGAGTCAGCCAAGAAGAGATTAAAGATATTTTGCGGAGGACAGAATTAAAAAGATTGCCGGTTGCAATTATTCTTGAGGCTTTGGGCCATGAAACATTGTTGGCGCTGGAAGAAAAAATTAATGATTGGCCGGGTTTTAAAATTGAAAAAAATATTTCCAGACAATACGTTTCACCATTATCTCTCTCTCATGTTTTAGGATACATGGGTAAGTTAACTTTACCGGAAGCAGAAAAAAATCCGGAATATTTTTTAACTGAAAAAATTGGGAAAAGTGGCTTGGAGGCCTTTTATGAAAAAACACTGAGAGGTGTTTCGGGAGAAAAATTAGTGGAAGTTGACGCAAAAGGCCGGGCTAAAGGAAATCTTTCAGAGACCAAGCCTCAGGATGGGCGGGGTTTAGTGTTATCGCTGGATGAGTTTTTGCAAGAAAGTTTTTTTACGGCGGTTAGCAAAACATTAGAAAAATGGAAATTAAAAAAGGCGGCGGTTGTCGCGATTGACCCAAAAACTGGCGGCGTGTTGGCGATGTTGAGTTTTCCGGTTTTTGACAATAATTCTTTTGCCCAAGGATTAACCGCCGAAACTTACGCTGAATTATCACAAAGCGCTGATCGGCCGCTTTTTAACCGGGCGATTTCTGGCCAGTATGCACCAGGTTCAACTATTAAGCCGTTAATTGGAGCGGCGGCTATCCAGGAAAAAGTAGTAACTCCACTGACAAAAGTAAATGATTCAACTGGCGAATTAATTATTCTTAATCAATATAGCCTAGAAGTAGCTTATCGCTTTGGCGACTGGAAAACTCACGGAGTAGTTGATTTGTATAGCGCCATTGCCGAGTCTTGCAATGTTTATTTCTATACAATTGGCGGCGGCTATGGTAGTATAAAAGGGTTGGGACTGGAAAGACTAGAAAAATATTTTAAATTATTTGGTTTAGGAAAAACACTGGGAGTTGATTTAGCCGGAGAAAGTGATGGCTTGGTGCCAAGTGAAGATTGGAAAAAGCAACTGAAAAATGAATCTTGGTATATTGGCGACACCTATCATATTTCAATCGGCCAGGGAGACCTATTAGCCACGCCGCTTCAAATGGCCGTGGCGACAGCCGCCATTGTTAACGGCGGAAAAATTATTCAACCTCATTTAGTTGACAAGATAATTGATTCGGATAAAAATGTTATCGAAACGATTAAAACAAATGTTTTATCTGAAAACTTCATTAGTCAGACGAATTTATCTATCATAAAAGAGGCTATGCGCCAAACTGTTACGGACGGTTCGGCGCGTTTGCTTAATGATTTATCGGTAAAGGTGGGGGCCAAGACTGGCACGGCGGAAGTGGTGGGCCAGCGCAATACCAATGCTTGGGCCACGGCCTTTGCACCTTTTGATAATCCGCAAGTTGTAATCGCGGTTTTAGTGGAAAATGCCGGCGAAGGCAGTCAGATGGCAATTCCAATTATTAAAGAGGTTTTAGAAAAATATTTTAATAAATAATTAAATTTTCAATTGTTAATTATCGATTTTTCATCCTTCGGATGACCGCCCGTAAGGCGGCAATAGAGTTCCGCTTCGCTCGCCTCGATTCGGCGAAGCGGGCGGGACGGGATTAGAAATTAGAAATTAGAAATTAGAAATTTTGAGTTATGTCACAGTATCTAAGTCAGGAAGGGCTAGAACAGCACAGGCAAGAACTAGAGGATTTAAGATTTAAACGCCAAGAAATTGCTAAGCGATTGGAAGAAGCAAAAGCTTTGGGCGATCTTTCGGAAAATCAGGAATATATTTCGGCTCGGGAAGCGCAAGCTTTTAATGAGGGAAAAATTTTAGAGTTAGAACAGCTGCTAAGAGATGTTATTGTCATTGATAAAAACCGAAAATCAAGCACGGTGCGGATTGGCTCGTCGGTTGAGGTTAAGGCCAATGGCAAAACCCAAAAATTTATGATTGTCGGCTCGGAAGAAGCCGATCCTCGGAACGGCAAAATTTCTAACGAATCTCCGTTGGGTAGGGCCTTTCTAGAGCGCAAAGCCGGCGAAGCGGTTGATGTTGAAACGCCGGGCGGGAAAGTAAATTATAAGATTGTGGCGGTTGGGTAGAACTTGCTCAGCTAGTGCCTTTCAAAAACGTGAAATTAGTTTGCCGCTTTTT
>CAZYIG010000054.1:0-4679 GCA_964647205.1 uncultured Candidatus Saccharibacteria bacterium
ATAATGTACCGCACGATATAAACCAAAGGGGACGCTCACCCGAGCGCCCCTTTCTTATTTCTTTCACAAAGCCCTTAACGGGCTTTTTTGTTTTAATATCGATTTAATAAATAATAGACCAGCCAACCAACTAAAATTCCGATTATTGCACCAGCTAAAATGTCGCTTGGATAATGAACGCCAACATACACCCGCGCCAAACTGATTAAAGCGGACGTAGCTAAAAACCAAGCCCCTAATTTTCTATTATATAAATAAACGACCACCGCCAAGGCGAAGAAAAAAGAAGCGTGACCTGAAGGGAAAGAAGACCTGGCACTGTCATAAGGAATTAGCTGATTAACAATCTCTGTCGCAAAAGGCCGAAGTCTCATAAAAAAATAATAGAGAGAAGTAGCCACAACAAACCGCGCCACCAATGCCGCCGCAAGGGCACCAAAAACCATAAATCTATTCCTAATTTTTTCTCTTCTGTCTTTGCCTAAAAATAAATAGATTAGCAGAGCGCCAACTAGCGGATATTGCACATAACCGGCTAAATAAATACCCAAATAATCCAGCTTCGCCCAATGACCGGCCGAACCATTTATTTGCTGGAATAAATAATAATCGACACCTAATAAACTCATACCTTGCAATTTAATAATTTTCATATATATTAAAACGATGGAATAATCCGACTTTTTAATGACAAATGACAAAATCCCAATAACAAATCAATGTCCAATATCAAAGCTCAAAATAGTTTAATTTTTTGTCATTTGGATTTGGGATTTTATTTGACATTAGTCATTAGAAATTTGTCATTTTCAAGATAGCTTTTTTATCTACCGATAAACTCGGTCTTCATTCAAAGGAATGTCGAGGTGCTAAATCGATAATATCTCCAACAACTTATCTTTATTCACCGGCCCGATTCTGACAATTTTCGGTTTTTCACCCGATAAATCCAAGACGGTTGACGGCTCGCAACATTTTAAATCGCCCGCATCTAAAATTAAGTCCGGCTTATAAATATTTTTTTCAAAATATTTTATGACTTCGCTAATTTTAATCGTGGCCTGCTGACCTGAAATATTAGCTGAAGTCGCCACGTATGGCCGACCCATATTTTCCGACAAAAGATGCGTTAATTTATAATCGGGAATCCGCAAGCCAATAGTTTGTTCGCGAGCCGTTAAAATTTCCGGCAACTTATATTTTCGCCACAAAATCACTGTCACTGCGCCCGGCCAAATAGTATTTAATGCTTTCTCCAGCCGCCTATCAATAGATGCGACTTTTTCAGCCATTTCAACATCCCGAACGATTACCGCTAGAGGCTTAGCTTCATTGCGACCTTTAATTTTAAAAACTTTCTTAATCGCATACTCATTAGTTGCATCGCATCCCAAACCGTAAACCGTGTCAGTTGGAAAAATAATCGTGCCGCCGGCCAGCATAACTTTAGCCGCCTCCACGATTGCGTCTTCTGACTCTCTTAAATTTTCCGGATTAACTTTAAGGATTTTCATATTTTATCTCCTGCTATTTTACTGGCTTGCCCTTCCGTAGCTTCGGCGAAGGAGGGCCAATCCTCTATTATCAACGCTTTTTTGGCTCGATGCGGAATTTGCTGGTAAATTTCTTCCGTTAAAAACGGCATAAAAGGATGCAGTAGCTTCAAAGAATCAGTGAGCACTTTCCATAAAACATACTGCGCGGTTTTTTTATCAAGAGCATTTGCCGATTCTTTAATTCTTACTTTTACATCTTCAATACATTTGTCGCAAAAGCTGTGCCAAAAAAAATGATAGGCGCTTTGGGCCGCTTCATGAAAATCAAAATCATCCAAATCTTTAGTAATTTTTTTGATAATTTGTTCCAGCTCCTCTAAAATTTGTTTATCTTTTTCGGTAAAATTTAACTCAATGCCCGCTGGATTGAAGTCTTCTAAATTGGACAGGCTAAAACGCGCCGCGTTCCAAATCTTATTGGCAAATCTTTTTTGCGCGATTACCTTGTCTTCGCTAAAGGGCATATCGCTATCAGAAACAGCGTTAAAAATTAACGCCATGCGCAAAGCGTCCGCGCCATTTTCGTCAACAACTGCCAGCGGATTAACCACGTTCCCCTTAGACTTAGACATTTTTTGCTTATCTTTATCGCGAATCAAACCGTGCATATAAACATGATTGAATGGCTCTTTGCCGGTTACGTAGAGGCCCATCATAATCATGCGCGCTACCCAAAAAAAGAGAATGTCCCAACCCGTTTCCATCACCGCAGTTGGATAAAACTTGGCAAAATCCCCTGCCTTCGTTGTTTGTAGCGTCGCAAATGGCCACTGACCCGAAGAAAACCAAGTATCAAAAGTATCGGTCTCGGCAATAAATTCCGTGGCGCCGCACTTGGGACATTTATCTGGCTTGGCATCCGAAACAACCCAGCAAGATTTTTCTTTATTACCCGCCTCCGCCGAAGGCTTTGGCGAGGCGACGCAATACCAAATTGGCAAACGAATTCCCCAGACAATTTGCCGAGAAATATTCCAGTCCCGAATATTGGCCATCCAATGCTGAAAAATCTTTTCGTATTTTTCACTCACAAATTTTACCGTACCATCTTTTACCGATGCGATTGCCCGCTCGGCCAATGGTTTAATTTTTACAAACCATTGCTCAGAAACTAACGGCTCAATCACCCGGCCGCATTTATAACAAACCCCGACGGAATGTTTATACGGCTCTTCTTTAATTAAAAATCCTTGAGTTTGTAAATCTTCCACAATTTTTTTGCGGGCTTCGACAATTTTTAGACCAGCATAAGGAGCTCCGGCCGCCACCGTCATTTTATCATCTTGACCAATAACGGAAATCGTTTCCAGCTTATGCCGCTGGCCAATTTCAAAATCAGTCGTATCGTGAGCGGGCGTTACCTTCACCGCGCCCGTGCCAAATTCCAGTTCCACCGCTTCATCGGCCACAATTAAAATTTCTCGGTTGGTTAATGGCAATAAAACTTTTTGCCCAACTAAATCTTTATAGCGATCATCAGCTGGATTTACCGCTACCGCCGTATCACCCAACATTGTTTCTGGTCGAGTTGTCGCCACTTCAATAAATTTATCCGACTTGCCAACCAATGGGTATCTAATATACCAAAGCTTATCTTCCCGGTCTTCATACTTGACTTCCAAATCGGAAAGACCGGTTTGATGCTTAGGACACCAATTAATTATTCTTGGCCCGCGATAAATTAAACCGTCATTATATAATTTTTCAAAAGTTTGATAAACGATTTTTATAATATCCGGATCTAGCGTAAATTTTTTACGCGACCAATCGCATGAGGCACCAAGTCTTTTTAATTGGTCCTGGGCAACATTTTTATTTTCTTGGACATAATCCCAGATCATTTTATAAAGCGCTTCCCGGTCAAATTGAAACCGGCTTTTACCGTCTTTCTCTAATTTTCTTTCAAAAACCACCTGCGTTTCAAAGCCGGCGTGGTCCGCGCCCGGCAACCACAAAGCAATATCCCCGCGCAAACGGTGATAACGGATCAAAATGTCTTCCAGTGTTGTCATCAGCGCGTGACCCAAATGCAAGGCCTCATTAGCGTTGGGCGGCGGCATAATAATGCAATAGGGTTTTGTCCGTTTTTTGCCGCCCTCAAGATCGGGGAGATTATCAGGATTGAAAAACCCGCCATCTTCCCAGAGCTTATAAATTTTATCTTCAACTTTTTTCGGATCGTATTGAGAATCCATAATTTAAAATGTGTCATTCTGAACGAAGTGAAGAATCTTTTTTCAGATTCTTCGGTCGCCAAACTCCCTCAGAATGACGAATTGACCGACTGGCAAACTGATCAACTGATAAACTGACCCCATTTTATCTTAATTTAAGCAAAAAATCCAGTTTTGTGAACTGAATTTTTTCACTCAACCACTTATTCACTTGCTCACTCAATCACTTGTTCTATTCCTGCCACTCTGCCATTTCCACCAAAAAAGTGCTTCCCTTGCCTTCGCCTTCCGATTCGGCCCAAACTCGTCCCTGGTGCGCCTCAATGAGTTGGCGCGCCACGTAGAGCCCAATTCCCGCTCCTTCGGTGTGATAATGGGAAGCCTCGCTCCCGCGCACGAATTTTTGAAACAAACCGGCAATTTCTTCCGGCTTCATGCCAAGACCGGTATCTTTAACGGAGAATTGAATCTTGCCGTCAATCTCTTTTACGAAAACTTCCGCCTTGCCTTTTTCGGTATATTTAATCGCATTATCTATTAAATTCATTACGACCTGCCGCAATTTTTGCTCATCCGCTTTGACAAAAAGATCCCCCTCGGGTAAATTAACCGTTAATTTTAATTTTTTCTTCTGGGCCTGAATATCTAATTCCTCGCAAACGCTTTTAACCATTTGCGTCAGATTAATTTTTTGAAAATCAAATTCCATCTTGCCGCCTTCCATGTGGGATAAATTAAGCAGGTCGTTTACCAGACGGATTAACCGCTCGGCGCTTTCATAAATTTTTTCTAATTTATCGTGCACGACTTTGGTTGTCCGGCCATAAGAGCCTTCCAGTATCATTGAAGTAAAGCCCTTAATCGCGGTCAGAGGCGTGCGCAACTGATGAGAAGCGATGGAAATAAAATCCGACTTGGCCTTATCCAGCTTTTTTAAATCTTCATTAGC
>CAZYIG010000054.1:4779-6072 GCA_964647205.1 uncultured Candidatus Saccharibacteria bacterium
AAGCCATCACTCACCCGAGAAATTACTTCGCGACTGTCATAAAGCGAAGAGAAAAAATATTTATTGGCCACCCGATAATAATAATTGCGAATGGGCGAAAAAACCGAGACGGCCGCTATTAAAACAGCGATGCTGGCATAAGTTGCATATTGCGGCGCGAACTGATTAACCAAATATAATACCCCTGATGCCGGTACTGCCACAGCTAAAATAGAGAAAAGGTAAACGATGGACCGGCGCAACGCTAATTTAATATCCAGCAGACGATGAACCACGATGGCGTAGGCTAGAATAATCACAAAAATTAGACCGGAGACATAAGCGAAAGGGTAGACACTGATGCCATAAGCCGGTAGATAGCCCAAAGAGCCGAAGAGGGCTAAAATAAGAAAAGCTAAGAAACAATATTTTATTCTTTCCTGCTCAATCGAAGAAACTTTTTTGTAATGCCTATAAACGATGACAAACCATGAAACCAAATACACGGTAAAATACACTAAAAAGATATGATGAAAAAACTGCGCCTTAGTATGCGCTCCCCATTCATAAATAAAAGCATCGTCAATAAATAATTTCGTCGGAATTAAAATAAGAAAGACAGTAGAAACTAGGTAGCCGACAGCCAAGAAAAACTTCCCAGTCTTACCCTTATTATTCGTTAAAGCTAAACCGAAATGGAGCATGATGACCGGAATAAATACTACCCCAGCATAAACAAATTTATCCCAAAAAATAACCGCCTCTCTGTTCCCTTTGTTTAGAAACATCATAAAAGTACCGAACATCCAGATCGTAATAACCAAAGCAAAAAGAGCAAAGGTAAAATTCACCTTATCTTTTTTGTTTTTCCCCCAAACAAAAAAACCCAAAAAGAATACTAATACGGCACTAATCAATGGTAAAAATGTTTCAAAAGTCATAATAAACCCCTATAAAATAAACTTGATCAAATAATTAGATTTACATTAACGAGTAAAAAAGATTGCGAAGCCATTACTTATGGTTGAATTATAGCAAGAATCTGATTTTTTGTTAAATAGAGTTAAAGAAAAAAGAGACAATCGCGAGAGCTGCCTCTTTCTATAATTTTTTAATAATAAAAATAAGTTATTAGCCATCTTTAATCATCGGTTTAAACGAATATACATAATAAGATTCTTTTCCGCTTTCTTCAATCCTTAGTGGCTCGCTATTCTCAATTGGCCAGCAGGAAATAATTACCGACACTTCTTTTCTCACTTCTTTATTGATTTTTTCTTCTAATCTTTTCAATAACTTTGGATGTAAAAAAGC
>CAZYIG010000055.1:0-4384 GCA_964647205.1 uncultured Candidatus Saccharibacteria bacterium
GTTGAAATAATCTCGACGAACTCCGAATCTCCAAAGGCATCGCCCGCCCGCCTTCGCTGAAGCTACGGTAGGGCACAAGTTGGACAAACAATTTCACTCCGCCGGCTTCGGCGTATTCTTCCGCCGGCAGCCCCGTCATCTTTAAATAATTTACCTCAATGTGCACGCACTCCGACTACGTGCACATTCACGCAGCACAGTCGGAGTGCTAAATATTAAAATTAAAACTTAGTATCAATATTTTATGTCAGAACTTAGACATGTTTTAAATAGGGGAGTTGATAAGCGGAAGATCTTTATGGACGATAAAGATTATTATCGTTTTATCCATGATCTCTTTGAATTTAACGACCAGCAAAGAGTGCAATCGAATTTTCGTCGATTTAATGCCAAATCGCACGCAGTCGGAGTGCGTGCGATTAAACGCCGAGAAAGGAAATTATTGGTAAAAATTCACGCCTTTTGTTTGATGCCAAATCATTATCATTTATTGCTAAGTCCGATGATTGAGAGTGGTGTTGCGATGTTTATGCAAAAATTGAATGGTGGTTACGTTCAGTATTTTAATCAACGCCATGAAAGAGCGGGGACGCTATTTGAAAGAAAATACAAGTCGGTTTTGGTTGATAGCCAAGCTCATTTTATCCATTTGCCCTATTATATCCATTTAAATCCGTTAGATATGGTCGCGCCGGAATGGCGGGAGCGAAAAATTAATGACTTAAGCAAGGCGCTGGATTATTTGGATGGGTATAAATGGAGCAGTCATTTGGATTATTCGGGAAAGCAAAATTTCCCGTCGGTCACGCAACGAGATTTTTTGCTGGAAGTTTTTGGCGGAACAAAAGGTTACGAAAAGTTGTTAAAAAGTTGGCTTAGAGATTTATCAATAAATAAATTGGGAAATTTGATATTAGAATAATCGCACGCAGTCGGAGTGCGTGAAATTATCATTGTGGATAATAAGTAGTCTATTTTTGTGTTACAATTTAAGCAGGGATAATTAATCAGCGATAAAAAGCTTCTAATTTTTTATGCTAGATTGGCTGTTTGAAAAAAAAGGCGGGGCGATTTTGGGGATTGATCTTGGATCGAACTCGGTAAAAATTGTGGAGATAACCAAAGAAGCGGAGCGAGTTTTTTTGACGAACTACGCGATTGCTCAAGCCAAAGACGATGCAATTTTTAATATCGGCGAACTTAAGGATGAAGAAATTGCTAAAATTATCACCGGCTTAATTCGGCAGGCAAAAATTTCCAGCCATCGGGCCAGTTTTTCTTTGTCGGTGGAAAAAACTTTTTCAACAGTGATTACTTTGCCGGCGATGCCGGAAAAAGAACTGGGCGCGGCAGTGCCGTATGAAGCGCAAAAATATGTGCCTTTGCCATTGAACGAAGTGGTGCTGGATTGGAATATCATTTCGGTTGGAAACAATAAGGCGCCGGAAATAGCAGGCAAGGGAGCGACTGATTCTATTTCTCCCGCTGGAGGAAACAATAATACAGAGAATGAAGGCGCTTCAACTATCCAAATTTTATTATTAGCGGTGCCCAAAGAAATCATTACTCGGTTAACTAAGATTGCGGCTTTGGCAAAGTTGGAATTATTGGCTCTGGAACAGGAAGCTTTTAGTTTAACCCGGGCGCTGATTGGCAATGATAAAAGTGCTTACGTGGTAGTTGATCTAGGACGTAAAAGCACAGACTTAATTATAGTTGATCAAGGATTTATCAAAACGAGCCATAATTTAGACTCAATAAACAAGGAAATTATTTTGATGGAACTGGACCGTATTGTTAACATTTTTCAAATGAATTATAATAGAAAGGTGGGACAATGTTTGCTGGCAGGCGGTCGGGCGAACGATAAAGAATTACTGGAATTTTTGAGTACGAAATTAAAAGTACCAGTTAAAGTAGGGGATCCTTTTGCGCGAGTAACTCATGATCAACAAGCTAATGATTTTCTGAAAGAGCTTGGTCCACAATTTTCCGTCGCCGTGGGACTGGCGATGCGCGAGAATTAGTTTTTTTAAAAAAACTAATTCTCACAAATCCTAAACTTAAAACCCTAAATCCTAAACAAATTCCAATGGCCAAAATATTAAATTCAAAACGAAGAGAAATTATGTTTAATTTTGAGTATTTGAATTTGTGATTTTGGATTTGTTTAGAGTTTAGATATTAGAATTTAGAGTTTTAAAATCATATGGATCTATTTCCAAAAGATTATAAAAAAAACGAGACAAACCTTCCGACGATGGCGGGAAAACCGTCGTTAGCTTTGGTTTTAAATAAAATTAAGGACCGATTTTCTTCTTCAGGTAGCGGAGGAAGATTGACCGTCGCGACAAAGACCAAAGGGATTTTAATGAAGCTCGGAGTAATTCTGAGTAGTGCCGTTTTTATTTTGGTTTTGTTACTTTGGGGCAGTCTGGCAATTTATAAAAATGTTTTAACGGGACAAATAAATGATTTAAAGAAGCAGCAGTCGGAAGTTTTTAATGATAAGGACAAAGAGATGGCGGCCAAAATCGTTGATTTGGAAAAAGGATCAATGATGGCGCAGGGCTTGCTGAAGTCTCATCTTTACGCTTCCAGCGCTTTTGATAAATTAGCGGCGGCGACTGTACCGCGTGTTCAGTGGCAGTCATTTGATTTGATGGTTAAGGATAATAGTATTAGCGTTAAGGGTTTTTCAGCTGATTATGCAACTTTGGCAAAGCAAATACTGGCTTTAACCGATAGCGGATTTCTGAATATATTTGTTAGCGGTATTTCAATGGATAAAAGCGGTGGAGTTGGCTTTGGCGCAATTTTAAATTTTGATCCTAAAATTTTACAAAAACAATGAACAGGCCAATTGTTATTATAATTATTTTTATTGCTCTGACTGCCTTAGTCGCCTGGCAGTATTTTATGCCGATATTTGATAAAGTGTCAGAATTAAGAGGGGACTTAAAAACTTGGCAAGGAAAACTCAATGAGACACAAGCCTTGAGCCGGAAGCTGGAATTTTTGAAGAATAAATACAACACAATGTCGGATGAGATAGAGAGGGTAAACCAGGCAGTGCCCAAGGGAGAAGACATCCCTGGATTATTGGTTCAACTGGAGCAATTGGCTTCGCAAAATGGTTTAATTTTAAACAGCGTGTCTTTCGCGATGGCGGATTCTAAAAAAGCCAAAAAAACAACGGTGGTTGCCGAAAATAGCTTATCGGCCGCTACTGGGGCTTTATCGTCCACTCTAAAAAGCTCGGTGCCCGTCGGGACAAAAATTTTAACGGTTGATTTGTCTTTAACCGGAATTCATAATTCATTTAGGACTTTTTTGTCAGCTATTGAAGAAAATTTAAGGATTATGGATGTGGCGACTATTAATTTTTCTGGTAAAACTTCGGGATTATCACCTGAATCATCGAATCAGGATTTTAAAATTTCTTTGAATGTTTATTTTAGAGAATAGCTGTGAAAATTAATTCATACGCGAATTAATTTTCACAAATCCTAAACTCAAAATCCTAAATCCTAAACAAATTCCAATGATCCAAATATTAAATTCAAAACAAAAAGAAATTATGTTTGATTTTAGATATTTGAATTTGTGATTTTGGATTTGTTTAGAGTTTATAATTTAGAGTTTTGATTATATGGCAATTATACCTAGCGAGTTTGAAAAAAATATAGTGATTGATACACCGCAACAGCAGAAAACCAAAAAATTAATAATGGTCTTTGCTGGGATTGTAATTTTTACGGCGGGTGTTATCTATTTTGGTTTTTTTAGTAATTCAAGCAACCCTTCAGTTGATATAGGGGCGATGCAAACCATATTGCCAGGTGCGCCAAGCCAGATAAATACCGTTGCAATGAAGCAAATTGACCAGAATAATAAATTATTGGAATTATTAAATGCGGCAACTTTAGACAGTCCGATTTTTAAAGATAAAAAATTTCAGTCTTTGATTTTAAGCGATCGTTTACCAGTGGTCATTGGTGAAAAGGGGAGGCAGAATCCGTTCGCGCCGTTCTAGAATCAGTTGGTCAGTTGGTCAGTTAAAAACTTAAACTGAAAAACTGATAAACTAAAAACTGATAAACTAAAATTGGCATGTCCGACATTAATCCTAAAATTCAAACCGCCAAAGAACGCGCCGAAGAGTTAAATGTTCCCTTGGCTGATTTAACGGGAAAGACCATTTCACCTAACATTTTACGGGAAATAACCGAAGAAGCGGCTACTTTTTATCAGCTTGTCCCGATAGAAAGAAAAGGTGATATTCTGGATGTTGGAATGATTAGTCCCGATGACTTAAAATCACAAGAAGCATTGCGTTTTATCGCTCAAAATAAAAGATTTAAGCCCAGGATTTTTTTAATTA
>CAZYIG010000055.1:4394-6038 GCA_964647205.1 uncultured Candidatus Saccharibacteria bacterium
CCACAAACATCCGGAGAAGCTCGCTAAACTTCAAGAAGAGATTGATACAGCCTTGATGGAGTTGGAGAAAGAACTGTCAACACGAGACCCTGCTTCCAAGGAGGATAACAAGATCAATACTGAAGCAGTGTTAGACCGAGTAATGTCTGAAGCACCAATCACTAAGATCGTTGCTGTTATTTTACGCCACGCCAATGAAGGCCGAGCGTCTGATATTCATATTGAACCGGGAGAAGATCGGTTAAAAATTCGTTTCCGAGTGGATGGCGTAATGTACACCAGCTTGATTCTGCCGCGGGCGATTCAGCCAGCAGTTGTCTCTCGGATTAAAATTTTAGCTTCTTTAAAAATTGATGAATCGCGAGTACCACAAGATGGTCGTTTTCACTCAGTTGTTGACGGTAAAAAATTTGACTTTCGTGTTTCAACTTTTCCGACAGCTTTTGGCGAGAAAGTAGTGTTGCGCCTGCTCGATCCGGATACCGGTGTCAAAAAGTTTGATCAATTGGGTCTAGGCGGGCGGAATTTACGGATTTTGGAAGCAGCACTTAACCGGCCTTTTGGAATGATTTTGATTTCTGGCCCGACGGGCTCGGGCAAAAGCACTACATTATACTCTATTTTAAAAAGCTTAAACGCAGAAGAGGTTAATATTGTTTCGCTGGAAGACCCAGTAGAATATTTAATAGAAGGAGTCAGTCAATCTCAGATCCGGCCAGAAATTCACTACACTTTTGCTTCGGGATTGCGTTCAATTTTACGGCAAGATCCAGATATTATTATGGTTGGAGAAATTCGTGATTCGGAAACGGCGGAACTGGCGACCCATGCCGCCCTAACGGGTCATATTGTGCTTTCAACTATTCATACTAATAATGCTATTGGCGTAATTCCGCGGCTAGTTGACATGGGGGTGCAGACTTTTTTGATCCCGTCTTCGCTTTGCATAGCGATGTCTCAACGACTTGCCCGGCGTCTTTGCGTGGAATGTAAAAAACCGGTTGAAGCAGCGCCAAAAGTTATGGAAATACTGAAAAAAGAAATAATCGCGCTGCCCCCGGGGACAAAAGAGGAATTAGCGGGTATAGATTTAAATAATATAAAAGTTTGGCAGGCGCCGGGATGCAAATTTTGCGCCCAAAAAGGGACCAAAGACCGGATTGCGATTTTTGAATCTTTAGCGATGACGCCGCAATTGGAAAACATTATTCTTGATGGAGCAGCAGAGGGACGGATTAAGGAAGAAGCAGAACGACAGGGCATGCTGACGATGCGCCAAGATGGCTTATTGAAAGTTTTAAAAGGTTTTATTTCTTTTGAAGAACTGGTTAGCGTGATTGAAACGAAGCAGATTAGCTAGGGTCTACTTAATGTCAAATGACTAATTTCTAATGTCAAATTCGCCAGCCGGCGAACCAATGCCAAAGCCCAAAAAATAAATATTTTGTCCCGCCCGCAACGCCTAAGCGTAGCTTTGGCGTTGCGCGGCATTTGAGCTTTGGATTTGATTTGTCATTTGTCAGTGGAAATTTGGATTTAAATAAAATCTAACAAAAATTGATATTATGAAAACAAAGAAGAGAAAAACAGGCTTCACTCTCATCGAGCTCCTCGTGGTTATCGCTATTATTGGTGTTTTGGCGA
>CAZYIG010000056.1:0-5988 GCA_964647205.1 uncultured Candidatus Saccharibacteria bacterium
ACTTGTTTTTTTATCCAGACGTCCAATTTTGCCCCGCTTAGAAAATTGAATTCCTCGGCGTTAATTGTTTTACCGGTTAGCTTTTTAAATAAATCCTTATTATCTTTCAAAACATAATCTCGGTTTTTTCTCTCGGCTGAGCGTTCTAGCTTCTGCCCGACTACTAAAAAACTTTCCGTCGTTTTTAAAATGCCGCTATTCTCAAGATATTCCGTAAACTTCTCCTTAATATCTTTTCCAACGTCAAATAAATCCTTAACCACTGCCAGCTTCTTTTCAGCAAACATGGAATAGGAATCAAAAAAGT
This sequence comes from uncultured Candidatus Saccharibacteria bacterium, assembly GCA_964647205.1. Lineage (GTDB taxonomy): Bacteria > Patescibacteriota > Minisyncoccia > Portnoybacterales > GWB1-42-6 > CAZYIG01. The sequence continues at coordinate 308 of CAZYIG010000056.1, forward strand.
TCTTCAATTTTTCCCACTCCCCTTCTTGCGCCAAATCAAAGTAGCCAAAATTAAAGCCGCTTTTATGCTTGGCCTGATACTCTGCCGCCACTGAACTAATTTTTCGTTTTAGGCGAAAATCATCCTCGCCGTAAAAAAAATAAACCATAAATTCTTGATGACCGACATCACAAATATTATTGATGTCGGTCATCAATAGCTTAATCTGCCCACCTCTCCAATCATATTTAAGCCGATTTTGACCATTTTACCCGTTCGGTGAAAATGGTTATACACAGCCTTAATCTCCCATTCCTGCTGCTTATATTTTATACCAAAAATGCTATCATATCAAAAGTATGGACAATTATTTTCTTGAAAGAAAAGAAAAAGCAAAAGCGATATTTACTTCGCAAAAAAGCACCTATAACCCCTACTTAAAAAGTCAGGTTATTTTCAATTCTGACGGGTTTCATCATTTACAGTTTTCCGCCAGAAGAGAAAGAAACAAACAAGAACAACTGCTGAAATTCAGTCTTCTGCCACTGGCGATTGAAGTTGTGAGATGCTCTGGAACTCTTCAAGAATACCGAAAAGGATTAACGGCCGCGTATAAAGGAAAAGATGGCTTTAGCCGAATGAAAGAAACCGAATATTGGGGCTTTGTCGCTATTATCGGAAAAGCAAGAATAAAAATCCGAGTAGTGCTAAGAAGGGTCGGCGATGGCAACATAACCTTTTGGAGCACTATGCCAGATCATAAGCTTAATAGACAAAAACTCTACACCGATGGAATTGATGACGAATAAACAAAAACACCGCCCAAAAGCGGTATTTTTGTTGTGCTTGCCTTCAGCTTAGGAAATCCTTGGCTGAACGGGGCTTTCGCCCACAAGCACATTGTTAGTATATGTTTAACTAAATTATCTGTCAACCCCTCGTAAAATTACCACAAAACCCGCCAAAGCCCAGCTTAGCTGGGCCAAAGCCGTAAAAATTCGGACAAAAAAACGCCTCTCGGCGATGACTCAATAATTGCCTGTTTACGTAGATTAACGATGCCCGACATCCTTTTACAGCCTAACATCTACAAGGCCGTAAACTTGTTATTTTAAAACTATTTTATAAAATTTATTTTTCTCGCAAGCTAATTTTATGACTCCAGCTTTATCAAGACCGACCTTGACCAGCGATATATTAAAATACAGCGCGAAAACTAAATCATCAATATAACTCTTTAACGCTTTCTGCTTTTCAAAATCAATCACTGGCAGAGATTTTAATTCGGATAGGTTTATTTCTTTTTCTTTCAATAATTTATTATCCGTAAATTTAGTTCTAATTATTGCCTCAACCAGCTCCTTGTCCTTTTTTATTTTACACTTAATCTTCTCTTCGTCCTTAGCTAAAATCAGACTACCGCCATCAATTATTATAGAATCCAATTTTTGCCTCATCACGCCAGAAAAATCAACCAAATTGTCAAATGAAACATCCTCCAGTGCCAACATTTCTTCTGTTTGTTTAACAATTTCGTCTTTGATAAATTGGTTATCTTCTGTAATTTTTGGAACGCGAACAAATTGCTTTATACTTGATAAGCCCAAAAGAATATCCTTCTCGTTTTCACTTCTTAATAGGCTGTCTATTAAGAGTGCGCTTATTGAAGAGTTTAAAATTGATAATAAATACAGTATCTCATTTTCAGAGTTAGAGGCAATGCAAAATTGTTGAAACCTAGGAAAAATATTCTTCCCTTTCACAAATAAAAATTTATCAAAGTTAACATATCTCCAAATAATTTTGTATTCTGTATTTAACATAATCAGCCCTTGACTGCCTTCTGCGATTTTTATTTTTCTATTTTTAGGATAAAATCCTTCAGCCCCAGCCATAAAACCAATAGACTTCACGGAAGGTATCTCCCAATATTCAATCCCTTCTTCTTTTTCTATCTGAATATCTTTAGTGGGAATATTAAAGCTACCATCAAAATAAAATTTATCCTTAAATCTTAGCTCAGCCGCAACATGATTATAGTAAATTGAAATATCTTCTGTCTTTTCCTTATACGCTTTATAAAATTCCTCGTATTGTTTATCTTGTTTTATAAAATTCCAATTAGAAACATTTCTTAATAAACCAAACTGGCTAATTTTTCTTTTCTTCACCTTACTGCCCTTGCCAATAGAAATATTCTGCAAACATTTTTCTACATCGTCATTTGGATCATTATAATGCACAATCTCAACTTGATTTGAGTTGCTTGGCATCATTCGCCTAATAATAAAAATTAAACTTGAGGTGGCCACTGGCTTATCTTGTTTTAAGCCACGACCAACAAACATTTTACCACTAAAAGTTATTATTTTTTCAATGGTAGTAAATTTAGCTAAGTGATAACGCAATACGTCTAAATCGCCGGCGGTCAAAATGGTTTGAGGTATAATAAAACATAATTTCCCATTATTTTTCAATAGAGCGACTCCCAGGGAGATAAAAAAAGCGTATAAATTTGGCTTCGGAGAATATTTTTTTCTTGCGTCAGGTATGCTATGCAAATTAATTCCGTAAATATCATTCAGCTTGACCATTCCTTTTTTCATTTGCTCGAAAATAAGCAACTTCTGTTTTGAACATTCATTATAGCCAACATACGGCGGATTACCAATAACAAAATCAAATCTTTTTCTTAGCTTTTTATGGTTCTCTAAGCTTCTCTTCATTTCTTCCAGATCGGATGATTCTCGCATAAAACTACTATAACTTAGTGCTACGGCTTTTTGAAACATAGACAACTGCCCCCCGCTTTTATTGTATTCAATATCAAGATCGCTAAGAGTATTTTTTATATTCGTGTCTTGAAACTCTGCTATACTGTCTGCTGTTAAAAATGCTTTTATCTTTTTATCAACTGGATTATTGTATTTTTCATTTATAATCAATGGCAACATTCGCATTAAAATGTTCATTTCCGCAAGATAAAGTGGGAATTCGGCAATATCCAATCCAAAAATATTATCGTTTATTAATTCCTCTATTTTCTTTGATGACTCTTCTGAACCATCCGGGACAGCATCAATTAAGCGATCTGCGGCGCTGTAAAGAAAAGTGCCGGAACCGCACGATGGATCAACAACAGAGATGTAGTCCTCTTCCGGAGCATTTTTTAATCGCTTTTTTATTTCTTCTTTCGTGTAGCCCACTTGATCCAACATAAAATTAACTACTGCCGGATCGGTAAAATATTGGCCCTTTTTAGTATCTTCGTATAATTCTTTCAAATAATTTTCGTAAATATAGCCAAAGATTTCATTTTTGATACTAGCAAAACTGTATTTTTGGATGAATATAAAAATGTCCAGCCATGGAGAAACATCGTGCAAATCGTTTTTGGGCTGATGAAAAAGCCTAAGCAAGGTATCAGCAATAAATTGTTGCTCTTTTTTAAACGGTCGATATATATTCTGGGAAATTTTATTTGAAATGCCATCAATTATGCCAAGAATTTTCCCATACTGTTTTTGTTTTAAATTCTCGTAAATTTCTTTACTAATTTCTTCAAACTCTTTGCCGAAATCATCAAAATCATTATCCACTAAAGTTTTATATAAAATAAATTGAATAATATAAGCGTAAGTGATTTCCGTTGCTCTTTTGCCTTTTTCTTTCTTTTCTAAATCATGGAAATAACCTTCTATGTCCAGCTTATTCTTAAAACCTCTAATAAGAGTGGTGATGTCGCGGAAAAAATCTTGTCGCCTTGCTTCAGCAGATAAGTCTTCTGCGAGCAATTTTAATTGGCCTGTTTTTTCAAAAAAAGACAGGTAATAATTTTCTGGCTTTATGTATTCCTGCCAAAATGACAGGAACAAATCCGGCTGACTAAAAATTTGGTCTAAATTAAATTCTTTCAGCGGAAAGGCATTATTATAGAACCGCCAAGTAAAGCCATCCGTTAAAATGCCGTATTTTTTCTCTATGTCTAATTGATACTGTAAAAGTTGTTTTTCGCCAACTTCTAAATTTTGATATCGCTCAACCTCAATTGGCACGACTATTTCCGGATTTATATAAACAATAATATCGGCTTGCCGAGCCGCCTTAGTCAGGCTTTCTTCGACAAATTCATTTTTTCTTTTTTCCAACGGCACGGAAATTAATCCTTGCTTTAAATCAAAAAAATCCGGCGATTCAAGAAAATCTTTAACAAATTTTTGCACACCAGAACCTACCTCTTTTTTAAGATAAGAGTCTTTTTCTTTGCTCCATTTGGACTTTAATTGTTGAGTACTTAAGGGCATATCATGTTAAAACTGCTCATATTTCTATCCTACCTCAAACTCCGCTTTTTTTCAAAGCGGAAAATTTAGCAAAAATTATTTCCAACTAATCGATTGGTTTGTCTGAACCACTTCCACCCAAATCTGCCCGGGTATGAGTTTATTAAATTTATAAATCTAAGCTATTCGTTTTTGTGTTTTAAAATTATCGCCGGAAACGATTTGTTTGCCGGTTTTTTGTTCCAGTTCCAGGCGGGCGTTTTTAGCAATTCGTCCGCCTTTTTTAGCCGGAATTTTATTTTTCTCCAGCCCTTTTGCTTCCATCGTCTCGGCAATTTGCCGGGTAGAAAGTTCCGCCAAGGCCGTAAAAACCAACTCGGCGTCGGACATATGATCGCGCAGGTTTTCCGTTTTGAGATTTTTTAAGGCCTTATGTTTTTTGACTGACAAATCACTCCATTCTTCGTGAATAATATTAGTCAGAATTGCATACTCATCTTTTTCTTTGACTTCATTGTTTTTCCAATAATCCGTTAATTTATTGCGAATCTCCTGGCCCATCATCCGCTGTTGAATCCATTTCTGGCTCCGACCCATTTTTTGCCAATAATCCCGGCTGCGGTTAAGTGCTTTCTCGGGATCATTGATTTCTTCTATCCGCTCATAACCCACTCGCGCTAACCAGAGCTTGACTGGCTCGGCTTTAGGACTAGGAACGGATTGAATAAGGCGCAATAACGTTTCCGTGTCCGCCACGTCAGTAGCATAATATTTCCCATCTGCCGACTGCATTTTCAGTTGGTCACATTTTGTGACCAACTCACTTCCTTCATTTTTTAAGCGATTCTTTAATGTCGTCCAATAACTTTTAGCTCTCTTAAAATCGGCTTGATCGGTTAAGATTTGGACAATATCAATTATCGAGAAATACCACTTCTCTTTTTTCTCATCCCAACAGCGACGGATTTTCTTACCTTCAAAAATGGCTATTTTTTTAGATTTCATATAATTTATTCATTTATTTTTTATTGTCCTGGATCTCGAGTCAAACCCGAGATGACAAACTATTGATGTCCGACATCAATAGTTTAATCTACTTCCAACTAATCGTCTGATTCGTCTGCACCACTTCAACCCAAATCTGTCCGGGCACGAATTTTATTTCCTCTCCCGCGCTGTCATAAAAATATAACTTACTTGTTTGGTCGCTGGCATCTTTTTTCCACGTACCTAAAATTTCTTCACCATTGCGATAAATTCGCGCTTTGCCAGAGCCCGAAACATCCACATCGTTATACTGTCCCTCAATTTGACGCGAAGCGGTAATCATTGCCACCACATTTTTGGCCGCCACTTGCTGACCATTATTTCTATCAATTTCTTTAGTCCCGCCGCGCCATCGCCAATAGGAATTTTTAG
>CAZYIG010000057.1:0-5987 GCA_964647205.1 uncultured Candidatus Saccharibacteria bacterium
ATAGAAAATAATTCATGTTTAATTTTCTTAAACCAAAAATTCAAGGATTTGGCATAGATTTAAGCGATTTTTCAGTAAAAATTATCGCTTTTGAAAAAAAAGCCGGGAAAATTTCGCTGGCTAGTTTTGGTCGTCAAGAAATCATCCCGGGCATCATTGAAGAAGGCGAGATAAAAAAAGAACCGGAATTGATTGAAATCATTAAAAAAGCGGTCAAAGAGGTGCAAGGCGTCCCTCTTAAAAATAAATATTGCCTTGTCTCGTTGCCAGAAGCTGAATCATTTGTTCGGGTTTTACAATTGCCCCTAATGGATAAATCCGAAGTCGGGGAAGCGATTAAATGGGAAATTGAAACCAATATCCCGCTTGGTCTTAATGAAATCTATTACGACTGGCAAATAATTAATCCGCCGACTAAAGAACTGGAAACTGTAAACCAGCAGCGCCTTAATGTTTTAGTTGGTGTCCTGCCTAAAAAAATAGTGAATCCTTATTTGAATGTGCTTAAAATGGCCGGTTTGCAACCCCTAGCTTTTGAAATTGAATCGTTAGCCATCGCTCGCGCCTTATTAAAAGATGGCGCTTGCGAAGAACCAACTATGGTTATTGACATGGGCGCTAAAAAAACCAGCTTAGTCATTTTTTACGGACAAGCGGTTTATCTGACGGCCAGTCTTCCTATCTCCAATTTTTCTTTTCTTGTCACTCTAAGTGAAAAACTGCATATAAACATGGAACAGGCTAAGCAAATGAAATTCCAACAAGGTTTGAATTATGAAGATCCTCAAGACCAGGTTTTCCAAACTTTAAAACCATCTCTTGATGAGCTAATAATAAAAATAAAAAGTTATATTGATTTTTTCCAGTCTCACGCTGAAGTTAATCTGGGCAGGCAAAATATTAAGATAAACAATGTCTTGCTCTGCGGCGGTGGAGCAAAATTTATGAACTTAAATAGATTTTTGGAAAAAGAACTTCAAATACCGGTTGCCATCGGTAAGCCTTGGCTGAATGCTTTTCCAGCAGAAAAACCAAGACTATCTACCTTTGACAAGACTGAAAGCTTAGCCTATACCACCGCTATCGGACTAGCCCTAAGAGGCATAATAGAAGAACAATGATTGAGCTTAATCTTCTTCCGCCACAAGAAAAAGATGAGTTAAAATTAGAGCGGCTTTATCGTTGGCTAATTTTTTATTGCAGTTCTGCCGTCCTGATTATTTTATTATTTATCGCTTTTTTAGCGCTTATTTGGTCTTTTATTATAATCCAATTAAAAAGCTACACCGCCAATTTAGAAAATACCCGAACTAGCTTTCAGGGACAAAGCATTGAAAACCAACAAAAACTCATTACCGATTTTAATCATCAATTAAATAAAATTGACCAAATTCAGAATGACCATAAATATTATTCCACCATCTTGATACGCCTCTCCGAGTTAATTCCCAGTGGAATCAGAATTGATGCCTTTGTGGTTGACGAACAAGGCAAATGTACCCTGACCGGCTATGCTCAAAAAAGAAGCCAATTGCTGTTGCTTAAAGAGGCTCTTGAAAAATCATCATTTTTTGAGAAAATTGATAATCCTATTTCTAACCTAACCAAACAAATTGATATTAATTTCTCTTTTAAATTTGATGTTAAGCCAGCTGCCTTAAAACAACAATGAAATTATCAACCCTAACCACTATTCAAAAAATCAGTTTTACCGCCATCAGTTTTTTTGTGGTATTGGGTTTGATTATTTTCTTTATCACCACTCCTTTAATTAGACAGATAAAAAACGATGGCTTTGAATTATCAGCCAAAAAACAAAACATTGAATTGCTCTATCAAGACTGGCGAATTTTAGAAAACTCTCGGCAAGAATATATAAAAATTGAAAATGAACTAAATTCTCTGCCGGCAATCTTGCCATCTGGCGAAGCCTTAAAATTCATCATGTTAATTGAAAGCATCGCCCAAAATACCAACAACCAACAAGAGGTCTCCGTCATCAGTAATCCCGGCGAAAAAAAAGATGCCCGCCAACCACTTAATTTTCAAATAGTTTTACGCGGTAATTTCCCTAGCCTTATAAAATTTTTAGCCTACCTGGAAAATGCACCTTATTATAATGAAATTAATTCCGTCCAGATAAAAGGTTTATCGGCTAAAGATATTCAAAGCATGAAAGAAGGGGATGGGGCAGGTCTTGGCGCCGGCGATATTACTGTTACTTTAAAAATATCCGTTTACCAATAATAATGACTTTATCTAATAACAAAACAATTAAAAAAATTAGCTGCTTACTGGCGGAATTATTTAAAAAGCATCCGGCCTGGCTTTTGCTTTTGCTAATCGGCCTGCTAACCGCTTATCTCTTTATCCTTTTTGGTCTCTACGCTTTAAAAAATCCGGCTCCGCAAATAGAGCAAACTAATAACAAAATTGACATCGAAGTTTATCAAAAAGTCCTGACTCAATTAAAAAACAGAGAAACCAGAATCCAACAAGTAAAAGAAGCTGATTATCCGGATATTTTTAAATAACCATTTCAAAAAGGCCTCGTATTTTACGAGGCCTTTTTTATTTAGTTTAAAATTATCTCCGGCGCCGGCCCGGGCGGCCCGGACGAAAGCGGGGAGCGCTGGAGGAGCCAAAGCTGGAAACCCGGCCACGCCGCGAAAAGGTCGGGCGGATATTGGGCTGGTCCAGCAAAGCAAATTCCGTCAAATTTAATTTTTTATTAATAACTCTTTCAATGCTATAAATATCGCTTCGCTGACTGGGCATCGCAAAAGAAATCGCTTTTCCCATGCTGCCAGCCCGGGCCGTACGGCCAATGCGATGAACGTAATCTTCCGAATTATCCGGTAAATCATAGTTAACAACTAATTCAATACCGACAACATCAATGCCCCGAGCCGCGATATCCGTTGCAATCAAAATCCGGTATTTTTTATTCTTGAATCCCGTCATTGATTCCTTGCGCTGATTAAAAGAAAGATTGGAGTGAATTTCAGCTACTTTGTGCCCAGAATATCCTAGGTTCCTAGCCAGCGACCGCGCACCATGCTTAGTCCGCGTAAAAACTAAAACTGATCCGGTATATTTATTAAGAATTTTTTCTAAGTGGCTGTGCTTGTTTTCTTTTTTTACCACGTGCATTTCTTGGTCAACCAAATCAACGGTGGTGCCAGAGGGAGCAATTTCAATATGAATTGGCGAGCTCATGTGAACCGAAGCCAATCTTAAAATTTCTCGAGGCATTGTGGCCGAGAAAAGCACCGTCTGTCTTTCTTTTGGCAGACGCTTCATAATCTCTTCCAGCTGTGGCGCAAAACCCATGTCCAACATCCGATCAGCTTCATCTAAAACCAAAACCTTAACATCATTTAATTTTAACCAACCTCTTTTTAAGTGGTCAATCAAGCGACCCGGCGTGGCGATGACAATATGAGGATTCCTTTTTATGTTCTGAATCTGATGACCCATGGCTTCACCGCCAATTAAAGCGGCCGTCCGCAAGCCCAGCCGGCTGCCAACTTTTCTTAAATTTTCATCCACTTGCAAGGCTAGCTCGCGAGTCGGAAGCAAAACCAACCCCCGGCCGCCAATCAGCATCAGGCGCTCAATCATTGGAATGCCAAAAGCAAAAGTTTTACCTGTACCGGTTTGCGCCACCCCAATCAAATCTTGACCGGCCAAAAGCGCTGGAATTGATTTTGTTTGAATCGGTGTTGGCGTGTCTAACTTCAAAATGGCCAGCACATTTAAAATTGAGGCATTAATTCCCAGCCCCGCAAAAGTTGATTCAGTTTGTTTTGTTTGCTCTGACATAATAGTAATTGTATAGGTATCCTATATTTTGACTTCACTCGGACGAAATGCCTGTTGGCGCATCGTCCTCGCTAGTCAAAATAAAAAAATAAGCGACCCGTTTCTGCGGATCACTTACACTTACGTCAATGACACCCGAGAGGCGAATCTAATAGTAGATTGAATATAGCACTAATAGGCTTTTGTGTCAAATTTGTGCGCGCAATATTAGATAACCACGAGATAAAATTAAGTATTAAAGGTTATATAAAAGATATTCATTCTGATAGGGCTTAAAGCCAATATCTTTATAAAGCGCCCTGGCGCGTTTATTGGTTGGCGCTACTTCCAGCTGAATAGCCGTGGCGTGATTATATTTTTTCTCAATTAAATAATTTATAAAACTTCTCCCTATCCCTTGCTTCCTATATTCCGGTTTAATATATATCTCGTCTAGAAATAAAACATTCCCGCCCCATTCGTTGCTCCAAAAATTAGCCAGCAATGCGTAGCCAATAATTATTTTTTCTTTTTCAATAACTAAAATGTTTCCTTTATTGGGATTGGCGGCAAACGCCAAAAACGTTCTTTTAATTTTCTTATCGTCAATTCCTCTTATACCGGGAAGTTCTTTATAAAAATCCTTAACCAGCTTGGCAACAATTTTCCTGTCAGAAGGCCTAATTTTTCTATATCGTATTTTCATGAATAGACCATTTTTAGCCTTCATATGGTTATTTATTAAATTTATAACTGGGGATAACTCAACCTTGATTTTCTACTTTTGTTCTATTATAATTTATATGCGGTAAACAAGTCAAGTTTATTATGCTAACAAAGCGCCAAAAAGAAATTCTCGACTTCGTAGAGAGCTATTCACAAAAGAAAGGATACCCTCCTTCGTTTGAGGAAATTAGAAAACGACTTAAACTCGCCTCTGTTTCAACTGTCCATTTTCATATCTCAAAACTCAAGAAAGGTAGTTATTTGGGGAATATAGAAAATAAAGCTCGTACCATCAGCATTGCGTCTAAGAAACCAATGGTCAAAATTCCGTTTTTTGGAACTATCGCCGCTGGTGAGCCGATAGAGGCAATTCGTCAAAACGAGTTTATTGCTGTTCCTAAAAATATATTACCTAGCACTGGTAATCTTTATGCCTTGCGTGTAATGGGCAATAGTATGATCGATGAGAATATTCAAGATGGAGATGTTGTCTTAGTAAAACAACAAGATACGGCGGAGAATGGGGAACGTGTCGTTGCCTTGATAGATAATCAAGAAGCGACCCTAAAGAAATTTTATCAGGAACGCGGATATATTAGATTACAACCCGCAAATAAAACTTTTGAACCAATTATCATAAGAAAAGATCGTGATATTAAAATTCAAGGCATTGTCATTGATGTTATAAAAAACGAAGAGGAATTACAGGCGGAAAAGATTACGATAACAAAAGAAGCAAGAAGGGAAAGAAAATTGCCGTTCAATCAAATAATTTTAGGAGATGCCATTCAAGAACTGAAGAAACTTCCTGATGAAAGTTGCGATGTGATCATAATTGATCCGCCTTATAATATCGGTAAAGATTTTGGTAACAATATAGACAAACGAGAACTTGGGGAATATGTGGAATGGTGTAAAAGTTGGATAAACGAAAGCATAAGAATTCTAAAACCGAATGGAACAATGTTTATTTACGGTTTTAGCGAGATTTTGGCGCATCTCTCGATAGAAATTCCGATACAAAAGCGATGGCTGATTTGGCATTATACGAATAAAAATGTTGCTTCGCTAAATTTCTGGCAAAGAAGCCATGAAGCTATAATTTGCGCGTGGAAAGATAAACCAGTTTTCAACAGAGATGAAGTTAGGGAACCATACACGGATGGTTTTCTCAACGGAGCCGCCGGTAAGGTAAGGAAAGGAACTCTAGGAAGATTTAGTAGTGGCGGCTTAGAAACCGTTTACAAAGCCCACGATGGCGGAGCTTTGCCGAGAGACGTTATTAAAATCCCTGCTCTTGCCGGTGGAGCCGGAATGGTTGAGAGATGGTTTTTGTGTAAAACCTGCGATTCTGTTTGTGAGCCGCGACAACTGAAAAATCATGATGGGCATGAAATAATGAAGCACCCGACACAAAAACCATTCGAACTATCTAAAAAATTGATAAAATCTGCTAT
>CAZYIG010000058.1:0-4112 GCA_964647205.1 uncultured Candidatus Saccharibacteria bacterium
CAAGTTAACACAGGAAAAATGGGCTGTCCAATCGAGTGACTTTCGTTCCACTTACCCACAAATCGATAAAGGGAGAAAGGGGCGGTATTCTGGAGCGGAAGTAAAGCGCAGCCCCCCAAGGGCGAGCCATGAAGCAAAAGAATACCGCCCCTTTCTCCCTGCTCATCTTTTTTGGACAGTTCATTTTTATTAAAGTTTATTAAGTAGAGAATTTTTCCAAAAAACCTGCCTGAATAGGTGGGCTTTTTTGGTGGAGGAGAAAAGATAATTTGGGGGTACTCTTAAAAATTTATATAATTATGTCGGTAAACATTTTACGATATTTTGACTTGAAAAACAGCAGTTATCCACAATTTTGTCGGTAAACTCTTGACAACATTTTACAATTTGGCTATAATACCGATATTAAGCTAGAGGGTGGGAAAGGTCTTAGAAATAGGCTTAAATAAAGAGAAATATATGAGTGGCAAGGGCATTATAATTTTAATCCTTGCGATAGCGGCAATTCCGGCTCTTTTTATGCTGATGGTTGGGGTGCTGGGAAAGTTTGAAAACGATAAAAAAGATCGAAAATAAAGCAAGGTTAGGCCCCATATCTTTTTCGTCCATGAGAGAAAAAGTCCTATCGTTATGGAGCGAATCGCCTAGCGGCTTTCTTCGTTGGAGTCCTAGTTTTTAGAGAAAAAAGCTACGGGGCAGGCAAATTAAACAAAGATGATTTTTTAACCATTTTTGTTTAGGGTGTCTAGCGGCTGTGCCACGTGGAGAAGCTTTACGTGGCGAGGCCAAATGACTAATCGCGGCTGGACGACGGATAGAAACTTAAAAAGAGAAAAATAAAATAGACATATATTGGAGGTGGGATGATGAACGCAGAACAGATCAAGGAGGCTGTCATTGACATCTTGCGGAGATACGTGAGTGACGCGGTTCTGCTGGAGAGGGCGACGCCGGAAACGCATATTATCAAGGATTTAAAGATCAATTCCGCTCGAATTGTGGACATTGTCATCAAATGCGAAGACACCTTCGGGATGTCCATTGACGATGACGAAGCCGATCGAATTGCGACGATTGGAGACGTTGTGTCGTTAATCCAACAGAAGGTGGCTGTAAAGCCGGTACCGGTAGAAATATAAAAAACGAGGAGGAATGTCATGACCAAGAAAATTAAATTTGCAGTTAAGTGTGCTGTGGCCTTCGTAGGCGTTTTGGGGTTTTTTTTGGTAGGAGCCATCGGGAACCTTCGTGGTTTGATGGTAAAATCATAAAGAAGGAGGTGAAAGATAATGCTGGCAAGAATTTGGAGATTTTTTGTTGCGTTATTTGATTGGCGGACTATTCAGCGCAAGCTGATTGGCCGTCCGATCGTGGATGTAGTTTTTGTAACCAACATGCGAGATGCCGTTGATCGCCAGCGTTATCTGGGCAAGTGGCATCCTCCGCAAGGGCATTTTAATGGCCCTCGTTATTGGTTGAGCGGTATTGTTGGCAGAACTCGTGCTCTTGATATAACAACTCAAGAGATGGGAACTGTAAAAGGCCGACGCAAAGCAAAGGAGCAATTCCTTGGAGCCACGCGATGGGCAGAAGCCCATGGCGCAAGAATAATCTTATTAGCAGCCGCTACCAAGCGCCTGTTTGATGAGATTTTTCAGAAGGAATTAAAAAAAATGTTTCCCAGTCTGATTTTCACTATCGGCGACAATGGAACCGTTTCATTGTTAATCGGGGAAACTTTGCGAGCTCTGCAGGATGCTGGACTTAAGCCAAGCTATTCTCGGATTGCGATTCTAGGGCCTTATGGTTTCTTGGGCGAAATTATGACGCGGACCTTGAATGGTTTGGGTTATGAAATCGTCGGTGCTGGCCCGAATCTTGGAGGCCTCGAACTTGTGGCCGAAAAGTACAGTATTAGTACGTGTCAAGCTCTTGCTGACATAGGTAAGGTTGACGCGGTTGTTGCCTGCACCCACAGCGAAGCCGTGAGCTTAACGGCCGAGAGCGTCGAATTAATTCGGCGCGACAACAAAAAGCTTCTGGTAATTGATGTGGCGGAGCCTTCAAATCTCCGCTACAAAGAATATCAGAAATGCAAAAAAGTTGTCATTCGGCAGGATGCGGGCAATGCATATTCGCCGAAGTTAAAATATGTGCTTGGCGCAATTTCGTACCGCATGTTTCGGCTCACCAGAGGCGTAACCTTTGGGTGTTTCGCTGAAACCCTTTCCCTTGCTTCGGCTTTGAGGCGGAGCGAAAATATCAGCAATGTCGATTGGTTGATAGTCAACGATGAGAATATGGAAATTGTGGCCAAAATGTTTGAACATGATGGCTTCACGATTCCTTCTCCTCGTTGCTTTAGTCAGTCAGTAAAGTCGTTTGATTTAGCTCTCGGTGAGAAAAAAGATCAAGCGGCTCAATCTTCTGGATGGAAACTGGTCATGCAGAAGATGCACATTCTGTAAAATCACCAGATAAGGGGCGCGGATTCTTAACGAATCCCGCCCTTTTTTATTTGGGAAAAACCTTGACATAGTAAGATTTAGTATGTTATATTTTTTATAGAAAAGGGTTACTTGGCTTAAAATCGTGCTCATAGGGAAAGTTGTTTAAAAACAGGAAAAAATAAACAGCAAGGGGGCGGATATGGAAAAAGTAGTGTTAAACGGAAAAATGTTCGTCATCCGATCTCTTTCTCAAGGCGATCTTAAAAGACCGGAGATTTTTCTTGATTATATCAACAGCTTGATCCTTGATCAAGAGGCGATGATTTCTTTCTCTGAAGAAAAAACAATCGAAGAAGAAAAGGCCTGGCTAGCCAACATGCTTTCTCAAATAAATTCATCGAGAACTAGAATATTTATTGCAGAGGCTGATGGCTTAATAGCAGGAGAGGCGGCTGTTTGTTTGTGTCTTGAGCGCAGGCAACATGTTGCGGAGTCAGGGGTATCGATTATTAAGGGTTATCGAGGATACGGGTTGGGCAAATATCTTTTGCAAAAAGTTATAGATATCGCAAAAGACGAACTTGTTCCTTGCCCAAAAATGATAAGGATCAGTGTTTTCAGCTCTAATGATGTAGCTCTCTCTTTTTATCAGAAGTGCGGATTTAGGGCGGTTGCTTCTATCCCCAACCAATTTGAGTTTGGCGGTCAATCTATCGATGAGATTGTAATGTTGAAATCTGTATAATATAAACGGAGGTGCGGTATGAAGATCGAAAGAGGATTGGTTATTATGAGACCAACGGAAGATTGTAATCTAAGCTGTCGGTACTGTTATAGCGCTAAATCGTCAGATGTGGTGTTGATGGACGATTGGACGCTTGAACACGCTTTGAAAAAGATTCTTAATTTTTATGGTCATGTAACTTTTGTTTGGCACGGAGGAGAATCTACATTGGCTGGCCTGGATTTTTTCAAGAGAGCCATGAGTTTTCAGGACAAGTATAAAAAGCCAGGACAAAAAATCATCAACGAAATTCAAACCAACGGCACCTTAATTAATGCTGATTGGGTAAAATTCTTCAAGAATCACGGTTTCTTTGTGGGAGTAAGTGTCGACGGACCAAAGGAAATAAACGATGCCGTAAGAATCAACCAAGATGGCTTGGGAGCGTTTGATAGCATATTTCGAGGCATTCAGCTTATGAAGAAAGAAGGCATTAATGTCGCCGGGATATGTGTTTTGGCAAAACACAACATAAATCACATAGACGAGATTGTATCTTTCTATGAAGAGCAGGGCATGCCTCTAAACATAAATCCATTTATCAGTAGTGGTAAGGGAAGTATATTTAGAGATCAGCTACTTATTTCTCCCACTGATTTTTCAAGAGCCATGATTGATTTGTTTGATCGCTGGTTTGAGAATCCTACGGTAAAAATTTACGATTTTTACAAGATCGTAAAAAGTTTTTTTACGGGGTCAAACAATATTTGCTGCTACAGCGGCAAGTGCTCATCAGAGTATATCAGTGTGTGCCCAAATGGTGATGTCTATCCGTGTGGCCGATGGGCTGGAGAAAAAACATTTTTTATGGGAAATGTGAAGAGAGATTCTATGAGGAAAATCGTGACATCGCGAGCCGCCACGGATATTCTAAACAG
>CAZYIG010000058.1:4122-5931 GCA_964647205.1 uncultured Candidatus Saccharibacteria bacterium
TGATTGTAGAGATTGCCAGTGGTTAGAAATTTGTAATGGTGGCTGTCCTCATACTTCCTATCTTTATACGGGAAATATCTATAATAGAGATTTCTACTGTAAGGGCAGGAAGAAATTGTTCTCTCACATCTACAAAAAGGTAAGTTCTTCTTTGGAAGAAGCTCGCTGGGCTACGAAGATGAAACAAGCAGGTGGTTAGTTCATAAAAAAATCAATTGAAGGAGGTGAAATTTATGGGAGGTTTAACCGCCGTCCGATTACCACAGCAGGTTGGTGATATCATCGTAACGAGTCCGACGCGTTTTCGGCGACTATCTATCGATGAAATCGATCCGGCTGTGGTCAAGAATCCAGTGGTTCAAATGTTGGTCGGGGAGGATCCGGCGCTTGCTTCAGGGAGGCGCTGCTCAATCGTTCCAGAGGATGAGTGGCTTATCTTTCTGGATTAACAACCTTCAAAAGCCCAGAGACAAAGGGCCGAGAGCAAATTGCTCTTGGCCTTTCTTTATTTTTGATTATTATCTATAATTATGGACAATGATAAAAGAAGAAAAATGAGGATACTTTTTAATAAAAAAATGCTAAGACATAATCTTTCGGCTCACGGTGAGGGAGATTATCGGCTGAAAGATTTTTTCAATTGGCCGGAGGACGTTGAGCTTAATGGGCAGGATTTTTTGTCTTTGGTTTATCAAGATAAATATATTAAAAAAATAAAAAAGGCTTGTGAAAATAGAAATATTTTGGCCGAGGTTAATTTATCGCCGGATAGTCTTGAAGCGACTTATTTAGCAGTTGGTCTATCGGTATTGGCAGCAGAACAAAATAATTTTGCGGTGGTTCGTCCGCCCGGACATCATGCCGGATCTAATCAGGCTGCGGGCTTTTGCTTGTTTAATAACATTGCCATTGCTACGCAGAAGTTAGTTGACGATGGGAAAAAAGTTTGTCTAATTGATATTGATGGTCATCACGGTAATGGCACGCAAGAAATTTTTTACAAATCCGATAAAGTTTTATATTGTTCAATTCATCAGCAGTCGGCTTATCCGGGGACGGGTCTGGTTAAAGAGATTGGCGAGGGCGTTGGTACAGGTTATAATTTAAATTTGCCAATAGCGCCTGGTAGCGGAGACGATATTTTCTTGTCAGCGATTGTCTGGCTTTTACCGTTTGTTAAAAAGTTTAGTCCAGATGTTGTAGGTGTTTCGGCTGGTTTCGACGGCTATTATCAAGACGAGCTATTAGAATTAAACTATACATTAAATTCTTATTTTGAGCTTGGAAAAATATTAAGCCAAAATTTTAAAAATATTTTTGCAGTTTTAGAGGGTGGCTATCATCAAAACATTAAAAAATGTATAGATGTTTTTATATCTGGGGTCGGTGAAAAAGAGGTAAAAGTGAATGAGAAAAAGACTGATTCCTCGTCGCAATGCCTAAACATTTTTAATAAAAACATAGCGGCTCTAAAAAAATTGCTAAGGTGATTTATCGAAATTTAATTTATAGAGGAAACTTAAAGCTCGCTTATTCTAGCGGGTTTTTAAGTTAAATAAAAGGGAGGGGATTAAGTTCAACAAGTAAGTGCAACACTTCTAGTACAATAGAAGTGTATGATTTACAGACATTTAACAATTGAAGAGCGAGAATTAATGCCTGGAGCAATCTTCAAGAGCAGAAAAAGTAGAAGGAGATATAGTTTTGGGGCATATTGTATATATGTCCCATTTTTTATAGTATTAAAACATAAAAATATTTTTTGAAATGCCATCGCAGATTTTTTTATTAATTATTATAGCGTTTTTA